>JAEVZN010000270.1 GCA_023392205.1 Pseudomonadota bacterium | reverse complement strand
CATGATCCTCGACCATATCGCCAAGGCGCGCGAGATGGGCCTGCCTTTTGTCTATCTCGGCTATTGGGTGCGCGGCGCGCTCAAGATGGACTACAAGAGCCGCTTCCTGCCGCAGGAGCGGCTGATGTCGCAAGGCTGGATGCGCGCGCAGATGTGAGCGCAATTGCAAGCCGGTGCGCGTAGATCTCGTCGGCAATGCTGTGAAAAGGCCCGGCCAGATTGTCAAAGCCGGGCCTTGGAACAGATCGAATGTCGAGACGACGCGGTTCTCAGAACGCTTTGTTCAGCGACACCATGATCGCCTGCGTATGGCGTACATTCGCCGTGGCCGTACCGATCAGCGTTCCGGCGAAAGTGCTTGGGCTACCGGGATTGTCGAAGGCCGACGTGAATAAGGCCGTCCTGGCATCCGGCGCCGTGAACATATAGCTCAGATCGACGAACCACGACGGGGTGAGGAAGTGAACGACACCGGCCGTCGCGGTGGCACCGAGACGCCAGTCGGAACTGGAAAAACTCTGCGGCGCTCCGGAGATGTCCGTCAGGACACCGTTGATGGTGGCATACCCGACGACTCCATCGAGTTCGACCTTGATCTGCGAAAATGAGGGGCCAGCTCCCGCATAGACAAAACCCTGCCCGAAGGAATGCCCGACGAAAAGAAGCGCGGATGTCTGGTGCCGGATGGCGACCGAATATGAGTTCGTCACCGAATAGCCGGTAAACGTCGAGACACCGGCATTCGACGAGGTTCCGTATTGAGGGATGATGAGATCGCTGGTGGACGATTTCGCCCCCAGATAGCTATAGGAGAAGCGGAATCCGATCAGCCAGTCGGTATTTCCGAGCTGCTGGAAATATCCGTACCGCACCTCGGGTATTACGTGCGAATCATCGCCGAAGCTGCTCGCAACAGGCGGCCCATCGGCCATACCCTCGGCGATCAGTGCTCCGCCTGAAAAACGTTTGAGATGCCCTTGTTGTAAACTGACTGGCTGACAAATTTTGTAAACCCGTAGCCGACGCCCAATCCGAAGAAATGCGCCGACCTTGGAACGGCGGATTGTTCGTTCGCGACCGGCTGAGCGTGGAGACTTTCGCTGCCAAAAAGCAAGGCGGCGAACATGCCGGCAAGCAGGACAAAACGAAGCGGATAGCGAAGAAGCGTATTCATGTGACCCCCGGTGAAACCAAGATGGTCAGCAGTCTCGCGGACTTGTTGCAGACACAATGGGTCACGATTGCAGACTTTGGGCGATGCCGTTCGAAAACCTGCACCACGTCGCCGCTCGCATCTCAGTCATGACAGACACCGGTCTATAACTGAACTGCAGCTTGTGCATAAAGGAGCAAAGCACGCATCAGCCCATCCGATAGACTACCGCCAACAAAAATACCTTAGGCGATCCTCTTCCCGAACATATTGTTCTTCGGAAAGCCCTTGGGTGGCAGACGACCGGCATCTGCGCGGTTGCCGCGCCAATCGGCAAGCTCCTTGAGCGTGAGCGTGAACGCGCGCCCGGCCGAGTCGTACCAGGTCATGCCCTCCTTGCCATTGAAGGTCATGATGTCGGAGAGACTGCCGTCCTTGTAGCGCTGGAGGCGCACGCCGGCACCGCGCGTCATTTCCGGCACCTGGTCGAGCGGGAAGACCAGCATCTTGCGGTTCTCGCCGATGGCGGCCACCTGCTCGCCCTCGACAAGGGCAATGGCGACCGCCTTGTCCGGCGCCTTGACGTTGAGCACCTGCTTGCCCTTGCGGGTATTGGCCAGACACTCGTCTTCCGGCACGACAAAGCCCTTACCCTCGGCCGAGGCGATCAGGAATTTCCGCCCGCCCTGATGGCGGAAGACGGCGACGATATCGGCATCGCCCTCCATGTCGATGAACAGGCGCACCGGCTCGCCATGCCCGCGTCCCCCCGGCAGCTTCCCGGCATCGATGGTGTAGAATTTCCCGTTACTGGCAAAGAAGACGCATTTCGACGTGGTCTCGGCGGGAAAAGCGAATTTGAGCGCGTCGTCGGTCTTGAAAGCCACGCCGGACAGATCGGTGATATGGCCGCGCAGCGTGCGCACCCAGCCTTTTTCGGAGACCACGACCGTAATCGGCTCGCGCTCAACCAGAATCTCAGCAAGTTCCTGCTCGACATCGCGCGCCTCGCCGAAACTCGTGCGGCGCTTGCCGAGCGGGGTCTTCGGCCCAAACGTGTCGCGCACCTTTCGGATTTCCGCCGCGACCGTTTTCCATTGCTCGATTTCCGATTTAAGAAGCGCCTTCAGCTTCTTCAGTTCGTCGCGCAAATCCTTGTCTTCACGACGGATTTCCATCTCTTCGAGCTTGCGCAAATTGCGCAGCCGCATGTTGAGGATGGCATCCGCCTGGACGTCCGTCAGGGTAAAGGTCTTGATCAGGACCGGCTTGGGCTCATCCTCGTTGCGGATGATCCGGATCACCTCATCGAGATTGAGATAGGCAATCAGGTAGCCGCCCAATACCTCGAGGCGATGCTCGATGGCCGCGAGACGATGCTTGGAACGGCGCACCAGCACATCGCGGCGATGGTCGAGCCATTCGCGCAGAACTTCGGCAAGGCCGACGACCTTCGGCACACGTCCCTTGATCAGGACGTTCATGTTCAGAGGAATACGGGTCTCAAGCTCGCTGACCCGAAACAGCGATTCCATCAGCAGGACCGGATCGACACTGCGCGATTTCGGCTCGATCACGATCCGGATATCGGCAGCCGATTCGTCGCGGATGTCCGCCACCAGCGGCAATTTCCGCTCGTTCAGCAATTCGGCGATGCGCTCGATCAGCCGTGATTTCTGAACCAGCCACGGGATCTCGGTGACCACGATCTGGTAAGTGCCGCGGCTCCCCTCTTCCCGTGCCCAGCGCGCACGCACGCGAAACGAGCCACGCCCGGTGGCATAGGCTTCCGCGATCGCATCGCGCCCATCCACGACAATGCCGCCGGTTGGAAAATCCGGACCGGGCACGTATTTCAACAACGTCTTCGACCGCGCATTCGGATTGTCGATCAGATGCAAGGCTGCATCGCAGAGTTCGGCGGCGTTATGTGGCGGGATCGAGGTCGCCATGCCGACCGCAATCCCCTGCGATCCATTGGCGAGCAGGTTCGGAAAGGCGCCCGGCAGCACCACCGGCTCCTGCGAAAGCCCATCGTAATTCGGACGGAAGTCGACCGCGTCCTCATCGATGCCCTCGATCAGGAGGCGCGCAACCTCTGTCATCCGCGCTTCGGTGTAGCGATAGGCAGCGGCGTTATCGCCGTCGATATTTCCGAAATTGCCCTGCCCGTCTATCAGCGGATAACGGGACGAGAAATCCTGCGCCAGCCTGACTAACGCGTCATAGATCGCCTGGTCGCCATGCGGGTGAAAATTACCCATGACGTCGCCGACGATCTTTGCAGATTTCTTCGGCGTCGTGCCGGGATCGAGACGCAACAACCGCATTCCGTAAAGAATGCGGCGATGCACCGGCTTCAGGCCGTCGCGTGCATCCGGCAAGGCCCGATGCATGATGGTAGACAACGCATACGCAAGGTAGCGCTCCTCAAGCGCTTCGCGCAGAGCGATTTCTTGAATGTCCTTGTCCGGCGGGGGAATCAATCGTGTGCCCATGTCACCGCGTAATGCGCAATGCAACGATGAACAAGCGATGAACGCAAAAATTGTGGGTATTTCGGAAAGCCGCGTCTAGTATGGGCATGGGAGCGACACCATCCGCGGCTCGCACCGGCGGGTGCGGAAATGCTGAAGAAGGAGCTGAGATGCGCAGACTATTCCTCGCGGTCATGACGATCGCTGCGGGGCTGGCGGCAATGTCGCTGGCACCAAACCGAGCCGAGGCCATGACGCTGCCTGCGCCCGCAATCATTGCAGACTCGGTACTCGGCAAGGGACAGGTCGAAGCTGTCCGCTATGTGTGCCGGCGCGTGTGCGGCCGCTATGGCTGCCGGCGGCAATGCTGGCGCACACGGCCGCGCTATTACCGGCCTTATGTCCGCCCCTACCGGCCTTATCGGCCGTACCGTTCCTATCGCTATCGCCGCTATTACTAGCGCCGAAAACTGTGCAGGCGGTTTAACCGTCACACACGATTTATTGGCGGGGCGGAAATTCTGGCATTGCCCCGCCAATTTTGTGGTAATCTCTGGTCGCGGCCGCTGAGGGGATGTTTAAGCGGCAGGGTGGTCTGACGTTCCGGCTTTCCGGAGCGTTGAGCTGCCGGGTCGCCACTGGCATCCGGCATTGTTGCGCAATTTCGTCGAGATGCGGTTTGCGCATATCGTCGAGACCATGGAGATGACCTCATGACGAAGCTTCTGACTGCGCTGGCCGTTGCGGGATGTTTCACGTTTGCTGCCGGGTCGGCAGCTCTTGCCGCACCGGTCGGGACTCCCGGCACCGGATCGACCCTGAACATGCAGAGCCTGATCCAGCAGACCCAGTATTATGGTGGCGGTTATCGCCGAAATTATTATCGGCCGGCTTGCTATTACGTCCGCCGCTGTTCGGGCTATTACCCCTATCAGCGTTGCTGGCGCGAACGCATCTGCCGCTAGGGCAAAGCGAAGTCCGCAATTTCTGCGGTTCGACGATCGGGGCCGGTTCGAAAGAGCCGGCCTTTTTTTGTGCTGCTCTTCTTTCGTGCCGGTTTTGATGAGCGGCATCCGGCCGTTCCGGTCAGGCCGCCTGCGACATGACCCGGTTCACGGCCTGCAGGAAATGGCTGCGCGCGTCCGGCAACGTCATGCCCCGCGGACCCAGCACATGCCGGTCGAGAAAATATCCCGTCAGATTGAAGCCGGCCTGGATATCGCGCGCCGTCCATTCGCAATCGTCATGGCGTGTCACAAAGGCCGGCAATTGCAGAAGGCGGTCATGCCATGGCGCGCCGGCTTCGCGCGAAACGGCGCGACCTGATTTCGGCGAGACATAGACAAGATCGGCAGTATGTCCCGTGGCCGCGCAGGCTTCCAGGTCCAGACCAAAGCCAAGCTCCGACAGGATCATCAGTTCGAACCGCACGATCAGAGCAGCGCAAACCGGCGCATCTGTAATCTGGCTAGCGATGGTTTCGAGCGCATCGAACACCGTTTCATGCGGATCGCGTTCGGGCAGAAGACGCGCCAGCGCCGCAAGATGAGTCACAGCAAACACTGCATGCGACTGGGCAAAGAAGGTGCCGGCACGAAGCGTCAGCCCCTCGACATTGTAATTGCCGAGATGGTCGTCGAGCCGCGCACGCCAGAGCACACGTACCGCGTTGCCGGGCTGCAGGACCGGACGCATCCGCGACCCCGCACCGCCCCGGACCAGTCCGAGATGACGGCCGTGATGGCGGGTCATCAATTCCAGGATCGCGCTCGCCTCGCCGTGGCGCTTGATGCCGAGAACGAATCCGTCGTCAGTCCATTGCATGGTCGAAACTGATCCGATCCGCACCGGCTTGTCGAGCCTTTCAAAGCCGGGGCTCTGTCTTCTGGCGAAGACGCGCTTTCTTGACGCGAACCATATCCACTTCGCCCGAAAGCGCTTCAGGAAGCGTCTTTGGGAAAATCCAGCCCCATCTCACGGTAGCGGGCGGGATCGTCTCCCCACCCTTCCCTGACCTTGACGAACAGGAACAGGTGAACCGGCGCCTCAACCACCTCGGAAATATCCCGGCGCGCCTCCGACCCGATCGCTTTCAAGGTCTGGCCGCCCTTGCCGATCACGATCTTACGCTGGCTTTCACGGACGACGTAGATCGTCTGCTCGATCCGCACCGATCCGTCTTTCTGGTCTTTCCAGATGTCGGTTTCCACCGTCGCCTGATATGGCAATTCCTGATGCAGGCGATGAAACAGTTTCTCGCGCGTGATCTCGGCTGCCATCAGCCGCATCGGCGCATCGGAAATCTGGTCTTCCGGATAGTGCCAGGGCCCTAGGGGAATCTGTTGCGCAAGCCAGCCGCGCACATCGGATACGCCGTCACCGGTCAGCGCGGATATCATGAAGGTGGTTTCGAACCGCGCGCGTTCGTTCAGGGCCGTTGCCAGCGCCAGCAAGGCGGACTTCTCGACCACATCGACCTTGTTGAGAATGAGAAACAGGCGCGACTTCAGCTCCGGCAATCTGGACAGAATAGCGTCGATCTCGGCATCGATCCCCTTGCGCGCATCGATCAGCAGCCCCGCGATGTCGGCATCCTGCGCACCGCTCCATGCGCTTGTCACCATGGCGCGATC
>JAEVZN010000515.1 GCA_023392205.1 Pseudomonadota bacterium | reverse complement strand
CATCTGCACCGAACGAGACGGAAAGCGCTCCTGAGCCTGAGCCTGACCGACCATCGCGAGTATTGCCACCACGCAGCAACCAATTGAGAAGTCGAACCGCCGCATCAAACATCTCCAAACAGAAATCGTGAATTGAGTACCGCCGAAGCGACGTTTCGCATTGTGCATCAGCGCTGAGCCCGCAAGCAAGCGAGAGTTCAGATCGTGCTTGAATTGCAGGACGCATCACATAGTGTCCGGCGACCTTCCGAGATTAATTCTCCGACAACGGTTGGCTCCTCGAAAATGCGCATTGTCACGATTGAAGAACATTTCAGCCTGCCGGTCATGCCCGGGTTCTCGGCGTCCAGACCACTGACCGCCAACGTCGCCAGTGATGACGACTTGCCGGCCGTGGTTCGCAACGTCGCGCCCAAGATCGTCGACATGGGCGAGGCGCGGATTGCCGACATGGACAGAAACGGCATCACCGTTCAGGTGCTGTCGAAGGCCGGCAATCATATCGGCGCCAGCGCGGACCTGTTCGAGGGACGCGAAGCCATCGCCTTCGCGCGCGCCTTTAACGACGAATTCGCGAGAAAGATCGCAGAATATCCCGATCGCTTCGCCGCCTTCGCGCATCTGCCGTCGAGCATTCCCGATGCCGCGGCCGACGAACTGGAACGCACCGTCACGGAATTCGGTTTCAAGGGGGCCTTGATCAGCGGCATGGTGCGCGGATCTTTTCTCGACAATCCGAAATTCGCGCCGCTTCTGGCACGGGCCGAGACGCTCGGCGTGCCCCTCTATATTCACCCGGGCATGCCACCTGCAGAGGTGCGCAAGGCGTATTATGAAGGCTTCGCGCCGAAAATAAATTTCGGATTGGCCACCTTTGGCTGGGGCTGGCATTACGAGACTGCGCTGCATGTCATGCGCCTCGCGATCGGCGGCGTCATGGACAAGTATCCAAAGCTAAACTGGATCATCGGCCATATGGGCGAGGGATTGCCGGCCATGCTCGCGCGCTGCGAACATCAGTTCTCGACCGATCTGTCCTATCTGAGCCGGTCGCTATCCAAGACAATCACGGACCAGGTTTACGTGACGTCATCAGGCTTTTTCACCAATCCGCCCTTTACCGCCGCGCTTGAAACCTTCGGCATCGACCGACTTCTTTTTTCGGTCGATTACCCATATGCCAGCAACGAGGATGGTCGCGCGTTTCTGAGCGGCCTTCTGCTGTCGGGCGACGACCTAGAAAAGTTTGCGCATGGCAACGCGGACCGTCTTCTTAAATTGGCTCCGTAGGTCGTCGAATGATCAGGGATGTTGAGACCAGCTCAGACGGCAAAAGTATCACGCGTAATGGCGGCTTATCTGCCGCTTTCGTGTATTGCGCTGAGGGGCTCGGATGATCAGGGCACCCCGTGATGGTAGGCGTAAGTTAATTTCGATGTGAAATTGAGCTGAGTTCCATCCGAATTGAATGCACGATCGCCCTAAATAAATAGGCAGCTGCCGCGACAACGGGCTGACCTGTGATGCATCAACAGTTAGTGCGAAAACGCAACGTACCTACCTCGCCAGTAAATGCCTCTTCTTAAGCCGCGAGGCTAGCCGCAATATGCTGCGTGATCGCAAGCGTTGTCGGGAGAGAATACTCCATGACCGGTGGGACCGGCGAGCGTGGGGTAAGGCTACTCCCCTAGCTTCTCACCTCTACGCGTGCGCGCGCACGAACCCTCTCCGCACGTTCGTGCGGCCCTAGTTCCGACCCCGACCACCCTTCGAGCGGGCGCGTGATGCCCAGGAACGCCGAAATCAGATCATCACCGAGATCGGAACCGGATCGTATATCACCGAAAATAAGTCGATCACGGTGCGGACAATCATCGAGCGATGGCTCGCAAACCGAGAGGGTGAGGTCAAGGTGCGAACAATCGCGGGTTACAAGGAATTCGTGAAGCTGATTAATGGCCCGCTTCTGATCGGCACCAAGGAGCAACGCCGGCAGCACACGATGAAGGGCACTTTGTTCGACGGAGCACGCTTCGACGCGTTACTTGGCAAGGTGCGACTGCAGGACCTCGGTACAGCGCACATTCGGTCGTGCATAAGCTACTTTCGGTGCAAGTCGGAAGCCGATCAGCAAACAAGGCCAAGATGGTTCTCGCCGCTGCGCTTGCACTCGCGGCTGAGGACCTAAACATCCGGCCGCCAACAATGCCGACAAAACGTGTGACCTGTGCCTTTGGAGGGTAATGTCTCCGGATCGAGAGTGCTCGCATTTCGCGGTCTTAACGATACGTGGTGGACATGCGCGCGCACCCTGACGTTAGATTCGGACTAGACCGCTCGAGCAATAGACGCAACCGCGGTGTAACGACGGTTCAAGAGGACGGACGATCAATCGCTCCCCCCCTTGCGTCCGGAAATTGCACGGAAACACACTCCGGTGCATTCCGAACCAATCTTTGATTGTAAAGAAGTGGTGCCGGCGGAGGGATTTGAACCCCCGACCACCCGCTTACGAAGCGGATGCTCTACCACTGAGCTACGCCGGCTGAACCGCGTTGCGGCACGGCGCTCTGATAGCGGCCCGGGCCCTCATTTACAAGGATTGTGAGCGCCCGCCGCGGCCACAAGGCCGGCACGTGCGACCTACAGCGAAAACAGCCGGTTCCAGCCCGGTCGCGGCGCGGAGGGTTCGGTGAGCGGTTCGCGCTCGGCGTCCGGATCGGGGCCGGGATCGTCCGGCACATGCGCGATCGGCACCACATTTTCCGGACGTGCGATGGCAGGCTTGCGCGGCTCGGTGGCAGGCCGGGAATCCGCAGGGCTCTTCTGCACCGGGGCTGCGGGTGGCGCAGGAGGTGCCGGCGGCGCAGGCGGCGGCGGTTCGAGAGCCGCCTCGGGCGGCGTTTCGGGTTCAGGCGGCCGCGCGGGCGTCACCTCGATCATCGGACGCGCCTCGGGCTGTTCGGGCTCGGCCTCGGCGGCGATGTCGGCGGAAGCGGGCGCGGATGCGAGTTCGGCCAGCGGCGCGCGCCATTCGAATGCGTCGAGGCGTCCGCTCACCGGCGAGATCGGCAGCCAGCGATCGGACACAAAGCCGTCCGCCGTCCAGGCCGGATCGCGCGCGGCATGCACGGCGCGCGCGGTCCATTCGCGCGCCCGGCCCTCGTCCGACGATTCGGCCTTTTCCAGAGCCGCCATCATCAACGCCACGCGCTGGGTCGGCTGCGCGAGGAAAGGCTGCAGGGCGCGGCGCGCCACCGTGAAGTCGCGCGCGTCGATCCCGGCCCGGCCGAGCGCCAGCGCGCTTTCGAGATGCGCCGGCATCAGGCCGGCCAGCTTGCGCGCGCGGGTCAGCCGGTCGCGCGGCGAATCGCCGCATCGGAGATAGGCCTTGGTCGCTGCGAGATCGGGATGCGGCCCCTGCTGCCACGCCTTCTCGATCATGCGCGAGGCTTTGCGCAATTCGCCGTTCTCCGCCAGATAGCGCGCCGCGAGCGCGGCCGCCGGCACGAGATCGGGCGCAAGCTTGACCGCCTCATAGACAAGGGCGCGCGAGGTATCGCGATCCTTGTCTTCCAGCGCCAGCGCCCGTGCCGTCAGCAGAACGGCGCGATGCCGCTTGTAGGTGTCGCGGTCGAGCGAGCCTGCGCTGCGGTTGCGCTCGAGCATCTCCAGCGCACCCGCATAATCGCCGGTGGCGGAACGGATCTGCAAGACAGCCTGTCCCGCCCATGGCAGGGACGGTGCGAGTGTCGCCGCCTGTTCGGCATAATGGCTGGCCTTGGCGACATCCTGATTGCGCTGCGCCTCGATGAACAGACCGCGCAAACCGAGCAGCCGGGTCTCCTCGTGATTGGCCATTTCGCGAAAGGCGCGCTCCGCATCGGCGCGGTCGCCGCCAAGCTGCGCGGCCTGCGCCGCCAGCAAGAGCGCCAGCGGCTCCTGCTTAGTGAGTCGGCGCGTCTCGTCGGCATAGCGTTTCGCCGCGCGGGTATCGCCCGCACCCACCGCGATCAGACCGCGCGCGATCGCCTGCCGGACCCGCACATCGCGGCGTTCGCGCAGGGCGGAGCCGATGCGCGACGGCGCGCGCAGCAATCCGCGCAGCAGCGACCAGAGGAAAATGCAGCCGGCGACCAGGCCCAGAAGCAAGGCCAGCAGCACCATCACGGAGGTTTCGATCCGCCAGCCGAGCCAGGTGACCGAGACTTCGCCCGGCCGGTCGGCAATCCAGGTGACGCCCAGTGCGAGCAGGCCGACAACCAGCAGGAAGAATGCGACGCGGATCATCGGCGTTGGGCCTCAGGAGGCAGGTTTGCCGAGCGCGGCAATGGCGGATTGGGCGAGTGTCTGCGCCGCGGCGATGGCGTTGTCGCGGGCTTTGGCTTTCGCGATCCATGCATCGGCCGGCGCGCGCGCCTCGGGCGGCAATTTCTCGAGTTCGGCCAGTGCCCCGCGAATATCGTTCTGGCCGGCGCGGCTTTCGATGCGCGCGGTGACGGCAGCCGCGTCGTCGCCTTCCACTTCGCCGGCCGGGCGCACCCGCACGATCTTTTCGGCATTGGCCTGCAGGCGCTCCAGGAAACTGCCTTCGGCCGGCTGACCGGATGTCCGGCCGGCCTTCCAGATGGCGGGCATGGTCAGCGACAATTCGCGGGTCAGCGCCGCAGCATCGGGAACGCCTGCCGATGCGAAGGGTTCGAGCGCGGAGATGAGCGCCGTGTCGGCGGACATTGATTTCAGTGCCGCAAGTTCGGCGGAGAACGGCATCCCGCTATTGACGGCGTTGCGCAGCGCGATGGCGGCGATGGCGAGGCGGCTGCGCGGATCGTCGGCGGGTAATGCCGCCAGCCGCGCCAGCTCGGCCTTGTTGTCACTGGCCGCCTTTTCGATGGCCGCGATCCGGCCGGTCAGCCCGTCGATATCGACGGGGGCCTGCTGCGGCGCATCGGACTGGGCCTTTTGCGCAGCATCGGTGGCGCTGCTTGCAGCATTGGCCGCAGCATTTGCCGCCGCATTGGCGGCGGACGCACGCTCGCGCGCCTCCTGTGCGATGGCGGCAATCTCGTCGCTGCGGCGTTCGCGGGCGGCCGCCATGTCCACGGCCGTCTTCAACCCGGCCTCCGCAGCGGCGGTCCGCGCCAGCAATGCC
>JAEVZN010000163.1 GCA_023392205.1 Pseudomonadota bacterium | reverse complement strand
GATCAGCGCTTGTAGGGGCCGCGCGCCAGGAATTCTTCCGGCGTCCAGGTCCAGAATTGCGACACTGCTTCGTAGGTCTTGACGGGGACGGGGATCAGAACGTCTCCCAGCACCGGATCCTTCCGCTTCTCGATCTTCGAGATGTAGACGTTCTGGATCGGGTTGTCGTAAGCGTCGAGCTTGAGCGGGCCGCGCGGAGCCTTCAGTTCGACGGTGCGCATCGCCTTCAGAAACGCATCCCTGTCCGAGATATTGCCGTCGATCTTGTCGAGGGCGGTCTTGATCCACAATCCCGCCGTATAGGCCGATTCCGAGAACCACGACGGCAGCCGCTTGTTGGCCTTCACATAGGCGTCGACAAAGGCCTTGTTTTCGGGCGTGTCGATCCCGGCCGCGTAATGCAGCGAATTCGCGACCAGTCCGACCGCGCGATCGTCGACCTGCGACAGCATGTCTTCCTGCAGCCAATAGCCGCCGAAGATCTTCATCTTCTTGTCCATGCCGAAGTTGAACCAGTCTTCGAACAGACGAATGCGGTCGGCGCCGACGACAATCGCGGCAACGCCGTCGGAATCGGACGGAATGGTGCTGATGGTGGTGCCGTAATCCTTGGTACCGATCGGATTCCAGATCAGTCTCGCGACTTTTCCGCCGAGGTCGGTAAAGGTCTTCACGGCGCCGAGTGTGACTTCGTGACCGAAGGTGTAGTCCTGGCCGATGAAGGTCACGTTGCGCAGGCCAAGCTCCTTGTAGAGATATTCGCCGAGCGGATGGCCGATCTGGCTCGACGACACTGCCGTGCGCACGACCGTCGGAGTGCGGTTCCATTTGGTAACGTCGTCGGCCCCGGCCGCGTCCATTACCAGCGGAATTCCGGTTTCCTTGCTGACCTGCGCGACCGCCGGACCTTCATGGCCGCAGAGCGGACCGACGAGAATGTCCACCTTTTCCTGCAGGGCCAGACGGCGTGCCTGAGTCAGAGCCTGATCCGGATTGCAGGTCGTATCGGCGGTGATGATTTCGATCTTGCGGCCGCCGGCGGTGTGCTTGGCCTCGTTCCAGAACAGCCTGAAGCCGCTCACCATGTCGTTGCCGGGCGAGGCCAGCGGTCCGGTCAGGGGCGCGAGCAGGCCGATCTTGATGGGCGCCTTGTCCTGCGCGATGGCCGGTTGAGAAAGCGCAAAGCTCGCGCTCGCAGCTGCAAAAAGCGCAAACGCGCCCGCATTGAGTAGGCTCGATCTGGACATGACGTCCTCCCATTGTTCGCGCGATTGTTGTTTTTGCGCGCGTAACCCGAAAACAGCGACGTCCCCCGACATCGAGGCCAGGTGGAAGTCGCTAACGAACTTTTCTTGTGACCCAATATGTGATCACATATATTATTCTCATTGCTCAAGCTTTGGAGTCAAGTCTGTTCGTCGTTGCGCCCTCATCCATGAACATTGAATCTCCTGATCTCTCCGGTCTCCATGCAGTCGAAAGCGGCACGCTCGGCCAGCGCGTGTACAATGAACTGCGCGACTACCTGATGGTCGGCGGGGTCAAGCCCGGCGAAAAGATTACGCTGCGTCAGCTGACGAGTGCATTCGGCACGAGTCTCATGCCGGTGCGCGAGGCGGTGCAACGTCTTGCCGCCGAGGGGGCGCTGGAGGTGCTGCCGAATCGTGCGATCCGCGTCCCGATCGTGACCAGATCGAGCCTGCACGAAATTCTTCGCGTCAGGCTGAACCTGGAGGGCCTGGCGGTGGAAGAGGCCACTTCGCGCATCCGGCCGCAAACCATCGCTCGACTTGAAGAACTCAACGATGCCTTCACTCAGGAAATGCGCAATATGGAAGACACAATGCGTCCTTTCCGCGTGAATAAGGAATTTCATTTCACGATTTACCGGGCGGCCGAAATGCCGGTATTGCTCGGGATCATCGAAAATATGTGGCTACGAATCGGGCCGTTCCTCCACTTTTCGCTGGGCGTGAGGGGGCGGGAAGCGACGCGGAAATTCGCGCCTGACTCGCACAAGGACATGATTCACGCGATGAAAAGCCGTGACGCTGTGCGTGGCCGTGCCGCGCTGGAGAGCGATCTCGCGGGCGCGGCCGACCTTATTCTGCAGCTAGGCAATTTGCCCGACTGACCTCGAACGGAACAATCATGATTGATACTCCTGTACGCTTCGGCAGCGATCACGGCGCATTGCGCAGCGAAGACGAACCACTGCTGACAGGGCGCGGCCAGTTCACAGACGACATGAATGTGCCCGGTCAGGCCTATGGCGTTTTCGTGCGTGCGACCACAGGTCACGCGCGCATTCGCCGCGTCGACGGCACACAAGCGCGCGCGATGCCCGGCGTTGTTGCCGTGATCACCGGCGCCGATCTTGCGGCCGACGGCCTCGGCGGCATCCCGCCGGTCGCCAGTACGGTCGGGCGCGACAGCAAGCCGATGGTGGCCGCTGCCATGCCGGTGCTCGCCACCGATCGCATCAGGTTTGTGGGCGAAGCTGTGGCGCTTGTCGTGGCCGAGACGCTTTTGCAGGCCCAAGACGCTGCCGAGCATATCGTGGTGGATGTCGAGGATCTGGGTTGTGCTCCAGATATCGAAAGCGCGATGGCACATGGCGCTGCACCCTTGCACGATAACGCGCCCGGCAACATCGCGCTGGACTGGCGGGACGGGGACGCCGCCGCGGTCGATGCGGCCTTTGTAAAGGCCGCTCATGTCGAGCGGGTCAGGCTCGCGGATACGCGGCTCGCGGCGGTCTCGCTGGAGCCGCGCGCGGGAATTGGCATGTGGGACGGGACCACGGAGCGCTACACGCTGCTTGCCACGACCCAGGGCGTGGCGGTGGTGCGCAAGCTGCTGGCAGAGGGTGTTTTCAAGGTGCCGCTTTCGAAAATCCGTGTGCTGACCCATGACATCGGCGGCGGATTTGGCATGAAGGCGCAGACCTATCCCGAATACGGCGCGATT
>JAEVZN010000084.1 GCA_023392205.1 Pseudomonadota bacterium | reverse complement strand
TCCGGGACGGCTCGGAAACGATAGATCTGATCGCGTTGCGCGGGGGGACCGGACGGCCGGACATCGCCAGTCTGGGCGCGGATTTCGAACGCCGGTTCGGGGAACGTCGCGCGAACCCGAGAAAGCCGCCCTGGCTCGCACGCCTTCGAGGGGATCAGGTAGACGCGGCGCAGCTCCTGCTCGGCAGGATCGCCGAGGCCATGACGGCGCTGTCTGCCTTGCGCGGCAATGACGTGCCGATTGCCGCGCTCGTCCGGGCGTCGGTCGAGTGCTTCGAAGCGCTTGGCCGCGACGCCGATGGATCGTTGACAGAACTTTATCGCGGCGATGCGGGCGAGGCCTTCGCTTCCTTCCTGCGCTCGCTGGCTGGCACCAGCGTCGCGCTCGATGTCGAGGCCGGGCAGTGGCCGGACGTGTTCGAGGCACTGATCGCCGGCGCCACGGTCAAGCCCTCGGTGACCGGCGACAGCCGGGTGGCAATCTGGGGCGCGCTTGAGGCGCGGCTCCAGTCGGTCGATACACTTGTGATCGGCGGCCTCAACGAAGGGTCCTGGCCGCGCAAGGCGGAGCCGGACCCATTCATGTCACGGTTCATGAAGGCCGGCATGGAGCTGGAGCCGCCGGAACGGCGCATAGGTCAGGCCGCACATGACTTCGTCATGGCGATGGGCGCGCCCGAAGTCGTCCTGAGCCGTGCGGCCCGCACCGGCGATGCACCGGCGCTCGCGTCTCGCTGGCTGCAGAGGTTGAAGACTTTTGCCGGCGAAGAAGCGGTGGCGACAATGAGCGTGCGCGGCAACGCTTTGCTGCAATGGGCACGCGAACTCGACCTAGCCGAGCCCGTGCCCTTTGCGCCGCGGCCTTCACCCAAGCCGCCGCTTGCGCTGAGGCCCCAACGTTTCTCCGTCACCGAGATCGAGACCCTGCGCCGGGACGCCTATGCGGTCTATGCACGGCGCATCCTAAAGCTGGAGCCGCTGGAGCCCCTGTTGCGCGATCCAGGAGCGGCGGAACGCGGCACGCTGTTCCACGACATTGTGCACGCATTCGCAATGTCCGGCACCGATCCGTTTGCGCCCGAGGCGGAAGCGCGTCTGATCGAGATCGGCCGCGACCTGTTCGATCGCGCAGCACTTCCGGCCGACATCGACGCAGTCTGGTGGCCGCGCTTCGTGCGCATGGCGAGCCACTTCATCGTGTGGGAGCGGGGCCGGCCTCCGGGCATAAAGGGCAGGCTTGCCGAAGTGAAGGCAGACGCCACGCCCGTCGGCGCGACCGGCGTCTCGCTTTCCGGCCGCGCTGACCGCATCGATCTGAGGGCAGCCGGCATGGCCGACATCCTCGACTTCAAGACCGGATCGTCCCCGTCCAAGGCGCAGGCGCATACGCTCCTGTCGCCCCAACTGGCGCTGGAAGGCGCGCTCCTGATGCGCGGCGCCTTTGCCGATGCGGGCGCGGCCACGCCCGCGGAACTTGCCCATGTGCGCATGAAGGCCAATGGCGAGGTCGTCGAGGAATCGATCCTCGAATACAACCGGCAGGTCAAATCCGCCGATCAGCTATCGACCGAGGCGTGGGAGCGGCTGGAACTTCTTCTGGCCCATTACGGCAGCGAAAAGACCGGCTATCTGTCGCGGGCATTGCCTTTCCGCGAGGGCGATACGAGCGGGTATTACGACCATCTCGCACGCGTGCTGGAATGGTCGGCCGGTGGGGACGGCCCGGGTGATGGGAGCGAGGGCGAATGAGCGCGCGGCTCACGGTCCCGGAGGATACGCGTACGGCGCAGGCTACGGCCTCGATGCCAGGCGTCTCTGCCTGGGTATCGGCCAATGCCGGCTCGGGAAAGACGCACGTGCTCTCGCAGCGGGTCATCCGACTGTTGCTGGGCGGTGCGGAGCCGTCGCGCGTTCTCTGCCTCACCTATACGCGGGCCGCTGCGGCGAATATGGCGAACCGGGTCTTTGCTAGCCTCGCGCGCTGGACAACCCTGGACGAAGACAAGCTTGCGACAGAACTGGCGGAACTTGACGGAAGAAGCCCGGATCAGAAGCGCCTGCGCTTTGCCCGCCAGCTTTTTGCGCGCGCGCTGGAGACGCCCGGCGGACTGAAAATCCAGACCATCCACGCCTTCTGCGAGGCGGTGCTGCATCAGTTCCCGCTGGAAGCGAACATTGCCGGCCATTTCCAGTTGCTGGACAGCCAGATGGAGGCGGCACTGGTGGCCGAGGCGCGCCGCGAAATGGTCGCGCTGGCTGCCGGCGATGGCCAGCCGGAACTTGCCGAAGCGTTTGCAAGCGTGTTGGCCTATGGCGGTGAAAGCGGGCTCGAATCCCTGCTCGGTGCCATCATCGCGCAGCGTGGCGCCTTAGGCCGCTTCATCGCGCAGGCGGGTGAGGCCGACACGCGCTTTCGCCCGCTCTTTGCCGAATTTGGATTTGCCGACGGGGAAACGCCGGCCACCTTGGCCGAAACCATCTGGCCCGACCCCTATTTCAATCCGTCCCTGGCCAACGCGATCGGCAGCCGGGCGACGGCGGCCGGCAAGGCGATTGCGGAGACATTCTCGACCGATCTTTCAGGCGCCTGCGCGCTCGCCGATCCTGTCGAGCGGCTGAAGACCTTGCGAACGATCTTCCTGACCAGGAAGGCCGGTGTCTGGTCGCCGAAATCCGCGACACGGATCATGGC
>JAEVZN010000066.1 GCA_023392205.1 Pseudomonadota bacterium | reverse complement strand
ACACATCACCGGCGGGCATATCGAGACCATCGATGCAGGCCCGCGATCCTTCCAGCCCATGAACGTCAATTTCGGTCTGTTCCCTCCGCTCGCCGAAACGCCGACGCGCGACGCCGCAGGTCAACGTCTGCGCGGCCCGGCCAAGGCCGTGGCCCGCAAACGCGCGCTGACAGCGCGCGCCCTTGCCGACCTCGACCTGTTTCTCGACGGCACATACCAGATCGCTGCCGAATGAAAGCACGCGCAAAACGGCCATGACCGATCCGGATTTGATTCCCGCCGAACTGTCCGGCCGCTTCCGCAGTCACGTCGTGCTCAAACAGGACGTCTTTTCAACCGTGGAACGCGGCACCTTCCTCACGCCGTCCGGAGAGGTGGAAGCCGTGCTGCGCCGGATCGATCTGGTCCCGTGGTGGAGTTACCCGATCGCCCGCAGCTTCCTGAAACGGGAGGCGCGCGGGCTGGCCATTGCCGGGTCCATGGGCGTGGCCCCGCCCCTCCTGATGCTCGGCAACAAGGTGCTGGTGCGCGGCTGGATCGATGGCCTGCCGATGCATATCGCAAAGCCCGCAGGCGACCTTACCTACTTCCGGTCCGCACGCCGCGCGCTGCGGGCATTGCATCGCGAATGCCTCACGCATAACGATCTGGCCAAGGAGCAGAACTGGCTGCGGACCCCGACCGGCTATGCCTCGCTGACCGACTTCCAGCTCGCCACCCGCTATCGCCGCCGGCACGCGCTGTTTCGCATGGCCGCCTATGAAGACCTGCGGCATATGCTCAAGCACAAGCGCCGCTATGTCCCCGAGGCCCTGACACCCATCGAATTGCGGATCCTCTCGCGCAAGACCTGGCCGACACGGCTGTGGATGGCGACCGGCAAGAAGGTCTATTACTGGATCACGCGCGGGATGCTGAATTTCACCGACCGCGAAGGCTCCGGTCCGCGCCTAGTGAATGACGCGCCGCGCCTGACGGCGCGCCTCAAGGAATATCCCGGCGTGCACGACGCCGTCATTGTCGCCTTTCCCGACCGGCGCACCGGAACGGGTCTCTATGCCTTCGTCGAAGGCGAGAAGCTTGGCGAAGGCGATCTCAGCGGCTTTCTCGCCGATTCGGCCTCAGGCGTCATGGCGCCGGAGCGGCTGCAGGTCGTCGAAACGCTGCCCCGCACCGTGACGGGCGAGATCCGCACCGACATTCTTCAACTCGTTGCGATGAACCAGATCGATCTGATCGATCCGCTGATCGCCAGCGAAACGGAGAAGCAGGTGGTCTCGCAGATCGTTGCCGGCCGGCAGAACCTGCGCGACCGTTTCGCATTCTGAGCAGGCCTTTACATGAAGGCGCGAAGATTGCGCGACGCACGCCACAGGATCCATTGCTTTCGCCATTGCGGCAATCGCGCCCTGTCCGGCGGCAAGAGCACCAGCGGCAGATAGGCCGGCAGTGCCGCCTCCGGCAATAATCCGATGAGGTCTTTGACCGCTTCCAGATGGCGGGCGATGGCCTCGGCGCGCCCCGGGCTATCAGGCATCGTGCGCGCAGCAAGCGTCGCGAACCCGGCATGCAGACTGGCCAGCCGCAACGGTTCATCGTCCCGGCCGGACAAAAGGCGTGCCGCCATTTCGCAGATTGCCGCTGTCGTCTCGGAGGCCAGAACCTCGAATGCGGGATCGCCGATGCCGGGCATCTCGTATAGCGCGTGACGGCGCGCATCGAGCAGCCGCAGCAGCGGCGCGACCGGCAGATCGTGGCGTTGCAGGACATCGCGCACGGCTTGCGCAACCGGAAGCGCGGCGGCATCGTCACCGGACAGCGTGTCGGACCAGAACTGGAAGCGGACTTCCCCCGCTACGGGATCGCGCACCCGCGCCGCAATCGCGCCGGTTTCCAGATCGAATGCGTAGAGCGCGAACACATCCGCCCTCTGCGCAGAAGGAACGAACAGGCTGGCCAGAAAGCGGTCCTTGTCGGACTCGCGCACCAGATTTTCGCAATAGGCGGCACTTTCAGTCATCGCGGTCGGTCATCGCGCGGCCATCGCCCTTGTTGCGTCATCGGCGGCGCACCCGGCAAGCCCCTCCGGTCACATGGTGGCAATCAGGGCCGCTGCAACGCGCCGCCCTTCGTCGAGCAGAATATTGTAGGTGTTGGCAGCCTGCCCGGTGCGGGCGGTTTCGACCGAGATGCCGTTTTGCGCAAGCAGCAGCATGAGGTCCTGCGGCGGCGTCCAGCGCGTCTCCCCGGTGCCGATGACAAGAAGCGCGATCCGGTCGGCCTCCGCAATCACCGGCGCCAGCGTGTCAGCGGTGATCGCATCGGCCGCAATGACCGGCCAGGCCCAGATGCCACTCGGCAGGCACAAGAGCGAGCCGCGATGCGACATGCCTGCAAAGCGGAAGCCACCACGGCCGTAGCCATCGACCGGCACCTGACCGGGGAAATGCGGGACCCTTGCGCCCTCGTCCAAGGTCAGCGCTTGGCGGTCACAGGTTTTCCGCCCGCCTTTCCGGATGCGCGGCTGCCGGACTTGGGCTGCGCCTTGTCGGCAGCCTTTTCCGCTTTGGGCGCCGCCTCAGCCGCAGCCATCGCCGGCTTGGCCGGGGACTTCTTCTCCTCGGGCTCGAACTTGGCAGGCACCGGCTCATCAGCCTCCTGCCGCCCGAAACCGACGCCGAGATAGATCAGGATCGGCGCGGCGATGAAGATCGACGTATAGGTGCCGACCAGAACGACGCCGAACAGCATGGTCGCGGCGAAGCTGTGAATGGCATTGCCGCCGAAGAAATACAAAGCCAGCAAGGCCAGCGTCACGGTCACGTGGGTAATGACCGAGCGCGACAGCGTCGAATTGACCGAGATGTTCAGGAGGTCCGCAATCGACATGCGCTTGTAACGGCGCAGCATTTCGCGAATGCGGTCGTAGATCACGACGGTGTCGTTCAGCGAATAGCCGAGGATGGTCATCAGCGCGGCGATGCCGTTCAGATCGAAATCGATCTGCATCAACGAGAGGAAGCCGATTGTCAGCACGAGATCGTGCACGTTGGCGATCATCGCGCCGAGCGCGAACTGCCACTCGACGCGGAACCAGAGATAGATGAAGATGCCGCAGATCGCGACCAGGAGGCCGAAAATGCCGTAGGCGAGAAGTTCGGTCGAGACGCGCGGTCCCACGACCTCGATACGGCGCACGTCGATGCCATCGCCCAGCGCTTCCCGCACCTTCTGCGCCGCCTGCTGCTGCGCCAGTTCGCCTCCGGGCTGCTGCGGGATGCGGAGCAGAACGTCGGTCGGCGAGCCGAATTGCTGAAGCTGCGCC
>JAEVZN010000045.1 GCA_023392205.1 Pseudomonadota bacterium | reverse complement strand
AGGCTTCAATTACGAATTGATCCTCGACGACAAGGGGCAGAAGATCTCCAAGTCCAAGGGCAACGGGCTGACCATCGACGAATGGCTGCGCTATGCCTCGCCGGAATCGCTGTCGCTGTTCATGTATCGCGAGCCGAAGGCGGCCAAGCGTCTGTTCTTTGATGTCATCCCGCGCAACGTCGACGAATATTTCCAGTTTCTCGACGGCTATCAGCGTCAGGACGGCAAGCAGCGGCTCGGCAATCCGGTCTGGCATATCCATTCCGGGAATCCGCCCAGCGCCGACATGCCGCTGACGTTCCAGCTCATGCTGACGCTGGTGTCCTCGTCGAATGCGGAAAATGCCGACACCCTGTGGGGCTTCATCGGCCGTTACCGGCCGGGCGTGACGCCGCAGACGCATCCGAAGCTGGATGCGATGGTTGGCTATGCGATCAACTACTATCGCGATTTCGTTGCGCCGACGAAGACCTTCCGCGAGCCGGACGAGGTGGAGCGTAAGGCCCTGAGCGATCTGCGCGACGCGCTGTCCAACACGAAACCGGATGCGAGCGCCGAAGACATCCAGAATGTCGTCTACGAGATCGGACGCCGCGAACCTTTCCTGGACGAGAAGAAGAAGGCCAAGGACGGCAAGCCGGGCGTCTCGCTCGAATGGTTCAACATGCTCTATCAGGTGCTGCGGGGTCAGGAAAAAGGCCCGCGCTTCGGCACATTCGTTGCCGCCTATGGCTTGCAGAATACGGTCGACATGATCGACGGCGCGCTGGCGCGGAGTGCTTAAGTTCGGCAGAGCGCAAGTCTAAACCGGCCTCCTCAGGGTGACGGGGACAGGTTCACGTTCAGGCTCTCTGGGTCTTCGCCCTCGCGGGGACGGGTGGCGGACATGGCGCTGCCGCAGGCAGCTACTGACTCGCCCACACGATACGCGCGATCCACAGCACGTCCGTCATCGGCAGGCTGCGCACCGGATGGTCCGGGTTGAGCGATTGCAGCTCGATCAGCTTCGCCGTCTTGCGGGCAAGCTGCTTCACCATCACCTCGCCCTCGCGGGTCTTCACCACCACGCGGTCGTTGCGGCGCACCGGCGCGCCCGGCGAAACCACGATGATGTCGCCCTTGCGATAGGCCGGCTCCATCGAATTGCCGGAAATCTCCAGCGCATAGGCGTGCTCGTCGTTGACCGACGGGAAGGCGATCTCGTCCCAGCCCTTGCCGACCGGAAAACCGCCATCGTCGAAAAAACCGCGCGCGCCGGCTTCGGCGAAGCCGATCAGCGGCACGGCCTGCGTGATCGGCCGCGCGGTTTCCGAGATCAGCGCGATGAAGGTTTCGATACTGGTGTCGGTGGCTGCGAGCGACTTCGCGACCGATTCGGTCGATGGCCAGCGGGCGCGGCCGTCAGGTGTGATGCGCTTGGATTTGTTGAAGGTTGTCGGATCGAGGCCGGCTTTCTTGGCGAGGCCGGATGCGGAAAGCCCGGCGCGCGCGGCGAGCCGGTCGATGGCGGTCCAGATCTGGGCATGCGTCAGCATGGCAAATCGTCCGGATGCGCGCGGACGCGCGGTTTGTGTGATTTCTGTCCTACAAGACTAGGAATTAGTGCCTTTTCCCGAGTCTGTCCAGCCTTGCGCCTGCGTTTCCTTGTCTCTGGCCTTTGCCGACGCTAGAGCAGGGTGGTCGTCCGCTGCCGGACCGGCCTGCTTGCGGCCGGTCTTTACATGCCGGCATTTCCTGCCGGTGTTCCTGGAGTGATCCCTTGATCGGAGTTTTCGAACGTCTGGCGCGACCGCTCCTCTATCGATTCGATCCCGAGCATGCGCACCGGATGGCCCTGCGGGCCTTGCAATGGATGCCCCTGCCGCCGCCCGGACCGGACGATCCGAGGCTGCATGTGCGCGCCTTCGGCCTCAATTTCAAAAATCCGGTCGGTGTGGCGGCCGGTTTCGACAAGAATGGCGAGGTGCCGGACGCCCTGCTGCGGCTCGGGTTCGGATTTGTCGAGGCCGGGACAGTGACCCCGCGCCCGCAGGCCGGAAATGCGCGACCGCGTATTTTCCGGCTCAATGCCGATGGCGCGGTCATCAACCGGCTCGGCTTCAACAATGACGGGGCGGCCTTGGTGCTGCGCCGGCTGGCGGCGCGGGCGGAAGCGGGCGGGATCGTCGGCATCAATATCGGGGCGAACAAGGATACGGCCGACCGCGCGTCGGATTACGAGAAGCTGGTGGAAAGCTTCGCGCCGGTGGTGAGCTACATCACCGTCAATGTCTCCTCGCCGAATACGCCGGGCCTGCGCAATCTGCAGGAGGCCAAGAGCCTGAGCGACCTGCTGGCGCGGGTGATCGCTGTGCGCAACCGGGTGCAGAGCCAAGCCGGCCCCACCCCTCTGTTGCTGAAGATCGCGCCCGATGTGTCGCTGGCCGACCTCGACGACATTGTGGGCGTGGCGCGCGATCGCGGCGTGGACGGCATGATCGTCGGCAATACCACGCTGAGCCGCCCGCCATCTTTGCAGGAGCGCGAATTGTCGATCGAGCAGGGCGGGCTTTCGGGCCGGCCGCTCTATCCGTTAGCCACCCGGATGCTGGCGGAAACCTATGTGCGGCTGGAGGGCGCCATGCCGGTGATCGGCGTCGGCGGCATCGATTCGGGGGCCTCGGCGGTCGCCAAGATTCGCGCCGGCGCGGCTTTGGTGCAGCTCTATAGCGGGCTGGTCTTCAAGGGGCTGCATCTGCTCGGCGACATCAAGCGTGCGCTTGTGTCTGCGGTCACGGACAGCAAGGTGAAATCGCTGGCCGAACTGGTCGGCAACGACGCCGCCGACATCACCGCGCAGGACTGGCCGGTCTGACAGACCGGACAATCTCGCGACCGCCTCAGCGGCCGCGCGGTGCGTTGACGAGGCGCATGTTCAGCCAGACCGGGATCACGATCACCGCGCCCAGCAGGAAATAGCGCCACAGCCAGTGGAGTGCGTCGAAGCCCAGATGCCAGATCGATTCGATCAGATGGCGGATGCTGTCGATGATGTTGAACGGATTGAGTCCGAAGGCATGCAGGACGAAGCCGATCAGGATCGAAAGCAGGATCAGCCGTCCGAGAACAGCCAGCGGCGAACCGCCCAGAAAGCGGGACAGCGTGTCGCTGCCGGAGCGCACGCGGTGATCGCCGACGCTGGCCTTGGGATCGTTGGTCGACATCTGTCTCTCCCTCGGGCAGCCCTGCGGCCACCGGAATTGTCGTCATCTATTCACGTCGCGGGCGCTCGCAAGCTTCCCCGTTCGAAGCCTTCTAGCATCTTTTCGAGCGTGTCGAGCCGGTCGGCCTCGCGCGGCGGCTTGTCCCAGCGCAGCCGGCTGATGCGCGGAAAGCGCATCGCCAAACCGGAT
>JAEVZN010000033.1 GCA_023392205.1 Pseudomonadota bacterium | reverse complement strand
AGTGGGCGACGATGTGGAGCAGTGCCAGCGGGAACAGCGCCAGCCCGCATTGCAGGATCATGAACCCCATTTGCGCAACGGTGGACCAGGCGAGCGAGGTCTTTACCGCGGACTGCGTCAACATGACGAGCGCGCCGAAGAGAGCCGTGAAGCCGCCGATAATCGCCAGCACCGCCAGCACACCAGTCGCGAACAGCATGACGTCGGCGATGCGGATGAGGAGGAAGCCGCCCGCATTGATCACACCGGCATGGAGCAACGCCGAAACGGGCGTCGGCGCCTCCATCACCTCGGTCAGCCAGCCATGGGTCGGGAACTGTGCTGATTTGAGGAGCGCTGCGATCGCCAGCAATCCCGCTGCGGCCGACGCATGCCAGGGGAGGTCGCCCGATCTCGCCATGGCGTTGATCGAAGCAATGTCAGTGGTGCCGAGGCCCGTGCTCATCAGCAGAACCGACCCGGCCAGAAAAAGGGCGCTCAGGACCGCGAAGAGCTGCTTCTTGCGCGCGGCGCGCCGTGCCCCGATGCGCTCGGGATAAAAAAGCAGCAGACGATGAAGCGCAAAGCTCGTCGCGATCCACGCACCGAGCAGCTGGACGAGATTGCCGGCCTGGACGAGGAGCAGGACTGCGGCGAGTGCCGCGCACATCCAGCCCGTGAAGGCGCCCTGCCTAGCCTCGCCGTCGAGATAGTTATGCGAATAGCGCAGGACGATCCAGCCGACGAAGGAGACCAGCAGCAGCATCGTCACGCTCACCGCGTCGAGCCGCGCGGAGAGGCCCATACCAGCCCAACCGATCAGCGCGCTATCGCCCGGGCCCTGCAGCAACAGGAGAAGCAGCGACCCGGCCGCGATGGCGAGGGCCAACATGGCGGACCCCTCGGCCATGGCCGCTACGTTCGGCGGCCTTCGACCCTGGCGAAAAGACGCGAACAGAGCAGCGAGGAAAAGCAAAAGCGGTGCGGCGAGCGGAAGCATATTGATTGACAAGACAGTCTCCCGAGGAGCGGTAGTGACCTCCTGCTGCTAGCCGAGCCACCGTCCGAAATAAAATGCATTGTTCGCTCAAATCCGTTCGGTATTATCGAACGTCATGGCAGCGCTTAATTATCACCACCTGCGATACTTCCGGGCCGTCGCGCATGACGGCAACCTCACGCGTACGGCCGAGCGCTTAAACCTCACCCAGTCGGCCCTTTCGGTGCAGATTCGCAAACTGGAAGAGCAACTCGGCCACGCGCTCTTCGACCGGCGCGGGCGACAACTTCATCTGACCGAAGCCGGCCGCATCGCGCTTGACCACGCCGATGTGATCTTCGCGACCGGGGAGGAGCTGCTCGGCACGCTTCGCGAGACCGGTACGGCGCGCCGGGCCCTACGGGTCGGGGCGCTCGCCACCTTGTCGCGCAACTTCCAGATGGAGTTTCTGCGGCCCGTTCTGGGCCGGACCGACATCGAGCTCGTCTTGCGCTCCGGCGGCGCCGCTGAATTGTTGCGCGCTCTGGAAACACTGAACCTCGACGTCGTCCTGATCAACCAGGCGCCCGCGCGCGATATGCTCACGTCCTTCGTGGCCCGCAGGATCGCAGAACAGCCGGTCGGCATCGTCGGCACACCGGATCGGTTTCATGGCAGAGCTGGCCTCGTTGACCTCTTGCGCGACCATCCCGTCATAGTGCCGACGCTGGAGAGCAGCGTGCGCGCCGGCTTTGATGCTGTTGCCGATCGCCTAGCGGTGCGCCCGCAGATCGTCGCGGAAGTCGAGGACATGGCGATGATGCGGCTTCTGGCCCGCGAAGATGTTGGCCTTGCTGTCCTGCCGCCCATCGTCGTCAAGGATGAGCTGGCGGCCGGCCTCCTCGTCGAGGGCGATGAGCCGTTAGGGATCACGGAGACCTTCTTCGCTGTGACGATGGAACGTCGCTTTCCCAACCCGGCTTTGCGAACGCTCCTGCACGGCTCGACGTAGAAGCGATTGGAGGGGTACCCGACGCCCAGCGCCCGTGCCGCATCATCGCGCGTTAGGCCAGTTCCTCAAAATGCCCCACCCGACCTCATCAAGCGACTGATTTGCGCCCGCCGGCATGCACCCACTTCGCAGGAGGGGCGCCGGACTGTGGCCCTCGCGTTCCTGAGAGAGGCTTTCAAATGACTGCCGGCACGCGAAACCTTTCACCATTTCGGACGATCGGCCGAACCTTGCCTAAGCCGTAACTGGACATTCGCGCTCGTTTCCAGAGACGCCACTGCAGCGCCCTCGCGCATATGCAAGCACTTGCCTCTGGCCTCACTGCTGGATTTTTGATAGTGAAGCACTCCAACCCTCAACCGTATCCGAAAGCACCAGCACGGCTCCCACCGTTACAGGCTTTCATTCTTTGCGACCCAAGGTGGCGATGATGGCGAAGCCTTATATCTCGTTGCGGCCGGAAATAACCCGAACACACGCACTCGCCCTGATGGACTGGATGGAAAATGAACGCGTCACCCGCTACCTGAGTGACTCAAGTAGCGTGTCGCGGTTCATCGCCCAAGCCGTCGATCGAGCGCAGCTGCCTATTTTGACGCATTTATTCAATCAGGGCGGCCGCTTTTTCATGGCCTACGATCGAAACGATATTCCGGTCGGATTCGTACGGCTAGTCAAGAGTGGCCCTGAGTGTGAGATCGTTGTGGTCGTCGGAGACCACGACAACTGGGGACGCGGGCTTGGCTGGAGCGCCATCCGGGAGGGTTTGAAGCTAGCCTTTCTTGACATGCGGGCAGAATGCGTCATCGCCAAAATTCATCCCAACAACGCGCGCTCGCTGAAGGGCTTTGAGCGCTGCGGCTTTCTCCCGAAACTGCGAACGCCAACGCTCACTCATTTGGCCATGACCGCTGACCGGTATCTCCAATTGCTGCGCGAAGGCGCCATGACCGATTCTTCCCGGATCTGCGTCACCGAGATCGACAAGGCAAGGCTACAGAGACTGATTGAGGTCGAGGAAGAGGCCCAACAAGTGGATCTCAAACACGAGATCGAGCGAGCGATTATCGTTGAGCCTGAGCATGTCGCGCGCGATGTCGTGACGATGAACTCGAGAGTCGTGCTGAACGTGGACGACACGCAACAGGAAGTAACTCTTGTTTATCCGCACGACGCCGACGACCCCTCTCGAAAGCTATCGATCCTCTCCGAGGTCGGCACCGCGATTCTGGGGTATCAGGAAGGCGATTCCATCGACTGGTTGGTGGCAGAACGCACCAGACGCATTTGCATCGAGGAGGTGGTCTACCAGCCGGAAGCGTTTGGGGACCTTGAGCTCTAGTCGTACGATGACTTTCGAGATCGAGTCGGCGTAGTATACAACCTGTTAAAACGGATCGCAGTTTCAGTGGCGGACGAACTATGGATGCCGCTGATGATCGGATGACCCGGGTCCGTCAGCAGGCTGAGTACTGACTCAGATCTGGCATGGAGACGTAACTCTCATTGCGCCGATTAACACGCGTAGTGATGTTCGGCTTTTGAACGATGGCGCCGGTGGTAAGTTTTCGCCCGTTTGGCAGGCCGCTCGGGGTCGATTGACTTCCATCGGCATATGGCCGACAGATGCCTGATGCGCATCAATCTTCGCATAGTCCTCAACGCAAAGGGCTTCAGCCAACCCGGCTGAAGGCCTGGTGCTACTAACTGCGCAAGCAAGAGCGGCACCAGGTTAAGCCCAGTTCCCAGTTTTGACATGCCGCCATCGCTGAGCGAGCGCCCTGTGCGCTCGCGATGCTGCGTCATGGGTTCAGAGGACAACCGCTATGAATTTCAGCTACAGCTACACATTCCCCATCGCCGGACCAAACAAGATCCCTCGCTTCAAAAAGTGGGCCGCAGAGCATGCACCCGAAATCGAGGTAAGCTTGCCGCCTCAGGTTCCGGTCAAGAGCAACGCCATGACTATCCGGGTGAAATCTCCGGAAGATCGGAACGTGCTGGTCGATCGGATGAAAAACATCGAGTTCTGAGCCATGATCGTCGCTCAACCTTGCCTATCTTGCGGGTGCACCATGGCAGTGGGGCCGCAGTGCTGGAG
>JAEVZN010000016.1 GCA_023392205.1 Pseudomonadota bacterium | reverse complement strand
GCCCAAGGATGTCGGCGACGTGCCGATGCCGTAAGGGCCTCGCAATTCAACAAAAAATGCCGGCGCCAATGAAGGCGCCGGCCGATTTTGCTGTCCATAATGGTTAATCGGTGATTTTTGGAACTCTGGATAGAAGTGCGTTCAATCCGGTAAGCCGCCGTTCATTGCAACTCGTAACTTCTTTTTCTTTTTCACCATTCTACAGGATGCGCCCCGCTATTGCGACGGAAAGGTCAAGACGACCCGGGAGTAAGGGCGTTGCTTTCCTCGTTGCGGACAATTTCGTTCCGATCACTGATCTGTATCACGCTGGCGCTGATCGGCCTCGGCACCATTGCGCTTGGCATCACGGTCATGTCGCTGCGGCAGGACGCCCTGCGCGACGCCGAGGATCACAGCAGCAATATCGCGACGATCCTTGCCGAACAGATGACGCGGTCGGTGCAATCGATCGACATCGTGATGTCCCACATCGCCGAACGTGTCGGCGACGGTCATGCGCTCGCCGCAACCGGGAAAAGCGCCGACTTCCTGCGCAGCGACTCACTGCACCAGTTTCTTGCCGAACGTGCCGACCGGTTGCCCCAGCTCGAATTTATCGGAATTCTCGATCATGAGGGTAGGCTGGTCAGTTCCAGCCGGGAGCGGTTGGCACCTGATGTGGATCTTTCCGACCGCGACTATTTCATCCAGGCGCGGGAAAATGCTTCGGGAACAATCATCATAAGCAACCCGATCCATAACCGTGTCAGCGACCGGAAGAACATCTTCTTCATCAAGAGGATCAGCGGGCCGCTGGGAGAGTTCCTGGGAATTGCCGTGGCGGGGATTACGCCGGCCTATTTCGAAGAGATTTATGGCTCCCTGACCTCGATCCTGGACCAAACTTTTCTTCTCTTGCGCACGGACGGCACCCTGCTCGTCCGCTACCCGGACCCCGACGGACTTGTCGGCCAGAAGATCCGCTCGGACTCGCGTTGGTATGACATCGTCAAACAGGGCGGAGGACATTACACGACGCGCGGCTATGCCGACGGCATCGTGCGACTGGTCTCGGTCCGTCCGCTCCATGATTATCCGCTCGTGATCAATGTCGGCGTATCGGAAGCCAGGGCCTTGGCTGCCTGGAAATACCGGGCGCTGACCCTGACGCTCGGCACGCTTCTGACGCTGATCTGCTCCCTGCTTTTGCTGTATGCGCTGAATGCGCGCTTTGCCGAATTGGCGAGGTCCAAGACACGGCTGGCCGAGCGTGAGGCCGCGCTCGCTGCCCAGTCCAAGGAGCTTGAGGACGCCAATTGCAGGGTGGACCGCGCCATCAACCACATGGTGCAGGGCCTCAGCATGTTCGACGCCGATTGCAAACTCGTGGTCTCCAACGACCGCTATATCGAGATCTACGGATTGTCGGCGGATGTCGTGAAGCCGGGCATCAGCCTGCATGACATCCTCGAACACCGGCGTGAGCGCGGCTGCTTTGCTGGTTCCACGCAGGACTATATCGAGCAGACGATGCGCAAAATGGCGGCCGGCGAGGACATGGTCTCGATCGTCAACGCCCGCGACGGCCGCACCTTCTGCGTCACGAACCGGCCGACCGGTGGCGGCGGCTGGGTCGCTACGCACGAGGACATCACGGAGCGCAAGCTTGCCGAAAACGAACTCAACCGCGCCCGTAATATGTTGCGGGCGGTGGTGGACAACATTCCGGAAATGCTGATCGTCAAAGAGGCAAAAACTGGTCGCAACGTCTTCATCAACCGTGCCGGCGAGGACTTTCTTGGAATCACCAAGGACAAGTTCATCGGCAAGACTTGTCATGAGGTCTTCTCTGAAGACCAGGCACTTGTCATTGCGAAAAACGACGAAGAAGCATTGAGATCCGGCCGAATCGAAGTTCATCAAAGGCGAGTTACTACACTCGACGGCCGTCGTCGTGATGTGATCGCCAAGCGGGTCGCCATCGGCAACAAGGACGGCCATCCCGAATATCTGATGAGCGTCATCGAGGATGTGACCGAACGCAAGCGCAATGAGATGCGCATCGCGCATCTCGCCCACCACGATCCGCTGACCGATCTGCCCAACCGGGCGGCCCTGCGTACGCATCTTTCGAAAACGATCGAACGCGCCGTGGATGTTGGCGAGCCTTTTGCAGTCCTCTATATCGATTTGGACCGGTTCAAGGAGGTCAACGACATTTACGGGCATGCCGCCGGCGACAGTGTGCTCGTCGAAATTTCCAGGCGCATGCAGACGGCGATCGGAGACACATTCCTGGCGCGGCTCGGCGGTGACGAATTCATGGCGCTTTGTACCGAGACTTGCGATGCGGAGACCGCCATGTCGGTGGCCGCCAAGCTCGTAGGATCGGTGGCCGGCGATATCGATTGCGACGGACGCAAGGTCCAGGTCGGCATGAGCATCGGCATTGCCCGCTTTCCGGAAGACGGCACGGACAGCGTCACATTGTTCCGCAATGCGGATGCCGCTCTGTATCGCGCCAAGGCGCGCGGCCGCAACAAGGTTGTCCGGTTCGAGGCTGAAATGGACCGCATGCTGCATGACCGGCGTGCCCTGCAGGCCGACCTTGCACATGCTGTCAGCCGCAACGAATTGCAGCTCTTTTTCCAGCCGCAGGCTCTGATCGGCGGCCAGATCATCGGCTTCGAGGCGTTGCTGCGCTGGGACCATCTGCGGCGCGGATTTGTGCCGCCGGATACATTCATCCCGATTGCAGAGGAAACCGGCCTGATCGACCAGATTGGCGAATGGGTGCTGCGCGAAGCCTGCCGCGAGGCTGCGTCATGGCCGAAGCCCTTGCAGGTGGCGGTCAACCTGTCGCCGGTGCAATTCCGGCAGAGCGACTTTGTCTCCGTCATCCAGTCGGTGCTGGTGGAGACCGGACTGCCGTCCGAGCGTCTGGTGGTCGAGATCACCGAAGGCGCGCTGATGGACGATTATGGACGCGCAATCTCCATCCTGCGCCGGATCAAGGCGCTTGGCGTCCGGATCGCGATGGACGATTTCGGCACCGGATATTCATCGCTTTCCTATCTGCAATCGTTCCCCTTCGACAAAATCAAGATCGATCAGACGTTCATTTCCAATCTCGAGAACAACGCGCAATCCGCAGCCATCGTGCGCGCCGTGCTCGGGCTAGGTCAGAATCTGCATCTGGTGACGGTGGCCGAGGGTGTCGAAACACCGGAACAGCTCGCCATATTGCGCCGGGAAGGTTGCGACGAAATGCAGGGCTATCTCATCGGCCGTCCGCTGCCCATCGACAATTACGCCGATCTCGTCGGCCGGGCGCCGCCGGCCATCCCCCCCGCGGGCAGACCGGGGGGCATCG
>JAEVZN010000586.1 GCA_023392205.1 Pseudomonadota bacterium | reverse complement strand
TGCTACGATTGCGGAAATTCGTTTCCAGCGCCGACGCCAGAACCTCGTCATTCATCGGCAGCGACCGGCCCGCGAATGCGGAGAGGCCGTCATGGATGAATTTCCATTTCTCTTCGACAGATTTCCCCGGCACCAGGCTGGTGGTGGCGATGGCGCCGGCATTGACCATCGGGTTGGTTCGCCCGTTCGGCATGCGTTCGATCCCGGCGACGGAATTGAACGCATAGCCCGTCGCGTTTGCGCCAAGCTTGGCGCGCGTCTCTTCGGGGCCAAGTTGCTGGCAAACCAATGCGAAGATAAAGGGCTTCGACACACTCATGATCGAAAATTCGTGCTCGGTGTCGCCGGCCTCGTAGAGGTTGCCGCTTGTGCCGACTACGCAAATTCCGAACAGGTCGCGCGATACTCGCGCGAGCGCAGGATAGACCTGCGAATTGTCCCCGTCTCCGTCGGTTTTGAAGCGGTCATGCGCGTCCTGCACCAGTTGTCTGACGAGTTCGGGAGAGGGCAGATGGCCGGTCGAGACGTTTTCGTAACTGTCAACTGCGCGTGTGGTGTCTTGCATCGCCATTTCCCCCGCAAATAGTCTTTTTGAAATCAACGCAACGTCATCAACGATAATCAGCAGTATCAGCAAGCCGGAAGCAGAGGCAAGGCTTACGCAAGCACCGGAAAGATTTGTAATGAAGTGTATCGACGGACGAATATTGCATTGCATTGCAGTGCGATTGAAATGCCGTCGCAGCCTGATGATGCGTCGATAGTTATCAGGCATAATCAATTGTATTGATTGTGCACAAGCGCGGAGGCGGGCCATCACAACGGACTTGTTCAAGTCGGCAGACTGGATCGGGTTGAACGGTGGTGGCTGACTCATAAACATGGATGTCATGCGCAAATGCGATGGCATCGCTTGTTCTGAATCAATGCAAAGTCGTGCCTTTGTCACCGAAACGTGTACCGCTAAGTGCGGCCCGCTATGCAGCGCGACAAATGTTGGCGTGGAAATTGAATGATGGCGATACGGTACAGTATCGAGTTCTGACATCCTTGGTCTGTCTCTCGTCCCACGTGATAAGGTGATTTATGCAGGATGAAGTGTCTTCCGCGCCTGAAGTGTCTCGGCGTGAGCCTGTGCTGGTCGATTTGGCGCTCCAGGGCGGCGGGTCGCATGGAGCCTTCGCCTGGGGGGTGCTCGACCGTTTGCTCGAAGAGCACTGGCTGAAAATCGAAGGCGTATCAGGGACATCTGCCGGTGCGATGAACGCTGCCCTTCTTGCCGATGGATTTGCGGCGGGCGGTGCGGAGGGCGCGCGCATGGCGCTCGACACCTACTGGCGGAAGGTATCGGAGGCTGCGCGCTTCAGTCCGTTTCAGCGCGGACCGGTCGACCGCCTGCTCGGCCGCTGGTCGCTCGATAATTCGCCAATGTTCGTCTTTATGGATATGATGTCCCGGCTTTATTCGCCCTATGACCTTAATCCAGGCGGATTCAACGCGCTGGCGCCCATTCTGGCCGAACAGATTGATTTCGAGCGACTGCGCAATTCGCCCATAAAGGTCTTTATTACCGCCACCAATGTGCGCACCGGCCGCCCGCGCATTTTCCGTAATGCCGACATCACGGCCGAGGTGCTGATGGCCTCGGCGTGTCTGCCGACGCTCTTTCAGGCGGTTGAGATCGACGGCGAGCCCTACTGGGATGGCGGATATTCAGGCAATCCTACCATCGCGCCACTGGTCAACGAGCTGGTGTCAGACGACACGATTCTGATCCCCATTAATCCCGTCGAGCGGGCCGGGACGCCCAAATCCGCCCATGACATCCTCAATCGTCTTAATGAGGTGTCGTTCAACGCCGTGCTGATCAAAGAACTGAAGATGATCGCATTGCTTCGCAAAGTCGCAAATGTGGACCTTGGCGAAGGTGCGGCCTGGGGACGGATGCGCGTTCACATGGTCCGCAATCACATCATGGACAAGCTCGGCGCCTCCTCCAAGCTGAACGCGGAATGGGAGTTTGTCAGCATGCTGCGGGAGGAGGGGCGAAAGGCCGGAGAGGAGTTTATGGCCACGCATGCCGACGATATTGGCAAACGCTCTACCCTCGATATCGACCGGTTGTTGACGGAGATGCAATAGCCAATGGGACTTATCGGTATTCTGGTCGGCCTCGCTGGTCTGATTTTCTTCGCGTATCGTGGATCGAGCATCCTGATTCTTGCGCCCGTCGCAGGTCTGATCGCGGCCGCCTTTGCTGGCTATCCGCTACTGGCCAGCTGGACGCAGACCTTCATGTCCAACGCGGCCGACTTCATCGCGCAGTTTTTTCCGCTTTTCCTGCTGGGCGCTTTGTTCGGCAAGCTGATGGAGGATTCCGGGTCGGTGACGTCCATCGCCAATTACATGGTATCCCGGCTTGGCGCGGAGCGGGCCATCCTGGCGGTGGTATTGGCAGGTGCAATTGTCACTTATGGCGGGGTTAGCCTGTTCGTCGCATTCTTCGTGATCGCGCCTATGGGCATGGCTCTTTTCAGCCAGGCGGGCGTACCGCGGCGGCTGATGCCGGCGGCCATCGCACTCGGCACCTCGACCTTCACCATGTCAGCCATGCCCGGCACCCCGGCGATCCAGAACGCCATCCCGATGCCGTTCTTCGGCACCACGCCATTCGCCGCGCCGGGACTGGGCATCGTCGCGTCACTGATCATGCTCGGTTTTGGCATGTGGTGGCTCCGGCGGGCCGAGGCCAAGGCGCGCGCCGCCGGCGAAGGCTTCGGACCGATTGCCAGCGATCTGGCAGATCAGGCAGCGGAAGATCCTCTCATACGCGAGCGCGCCACCACGGCGCATGAGTTCGATCCGGCCGAAATCCATCGCAGCGCAGAGGCGCCAAGCGGCCCGCCCATCGCCCTCGCGGTATTGCCGCTGGTCGTGGTGATCGCGGTCAATCTCGCAATGTCCTTTTTTATCCTGCCGCGCATGGACGTCGCCTTTCTCTCCGAACCGCAATGGGGTGCGACGAGCATGGCTGCGGTGGGTGGCTTGTGGTCGGTAATCGTCGCGCTGCTCGCAGCCATTATCACCGTCATCGCGATCAATTTCCGCAATGTACCGGCGCTCAGGGCGACCATGAGTGCGGGTGCAAACGCGTCGGTGCTGCCAATCGTCTCCGTTGCAAGTCTGGTCGGTTTCGGTGCCATCGTGGCGTCGTTGCCGGCCTTCGCGGTGGTGCGCGACTGGGTGTTGGCGATTGAGGGCGGCCCGCTGGTATCGCTGGCGGTCGCGACCAACATTCTCGCTGCACTGACCGGTTCGGCCTCCGGCGGACTAACAATTGCGCTCGATGCGCTGGGACCAAGTTACATGAAGCTTGCGGCCGAGACCGGTCTCAGTCCCGATCTCATGCATCGTGTGGCGGTCATCGGCGCCGGGACGCTGGATTCGCTGCCGCATAACGGCGCCGTGGTCACGCTGCTGGCGGTATGCGGCTGCACGCACCGCGAAAGTTATTTTGACATCGTGATGGCTGCGGTTGTGGGTGCGCTGATCGCGCTTGCCGCCGTGATTGTTCTCGGGACATTATTCGGATCGTTCTGATGGCCTCGCGCAAGCAGATTACATCGAGCCGACGCACTGCATCATTACCGATGCTTATGGAGCGGCTTTGCAAATCTGGAATAGGTCGAGATCACTGCCCTGGATGAAGTAGAGTCTGACTGCTGCGCCTGGACGTGTGGAAAGTTATGTATCTATAGGACGCGGGGGAGCGATTTGAGTTTTGACAACGGTTGATTTCTGTCAACAGATTGCCCGCTGGCAGATTGCAATCGATACTCGGATCGCTGCTTTGTTTTTTTAAGGGAATTGTAATGATCGCTTCCGTCCATGCTGGTGCCGGAACGCAAATCGAAAAGTTGCCGTTGCTGCTGACGGTAACGGCAGCATTGTTGCTGGGGGCCTGCAGTCAGGAAGCGGAAAAGGCCGAACCTGAAATTCGGCCGGTACGGACGGTCTTGGTCGAGAAGCGCGAAGCCGGTGAGGTGGTCTCGTTGGCGGGCGTCGTTGAGAGCCAGGTACAGGTCGATCTGGCCTTCCGCATCGGCGGGCGCCTGGTCGAACGGCCTGTCAATATTGGCGATAAGGTTACTGCCGGGCAATTGGTAGGCCGACTTGACCCGACAGATGAACGAAACAGTTTGCGTGCCGCAGAGGCTGCGCTCGTCGCGGCAAATGGCCAATTGTCTGAAGCCCGTATCAATTACGAACGGCAGCGCCACCTTTATGAGCGACAGATTGCTGCCCGCGTTGCCTTCGAACGCGCCGAGCAGGTCTTCACCACCGCGCAGGCTGCGGTGAAGTCGGCCGAAGCGCAGGTTGGACTTGCGACCCAGCGGCTCGACGATACCGAACTCTATGCCGACGCCCCGGGTGTGGTCACAGCGCGCGGAGCGGAGACCGGCGAAGTCATCCAGCCGGGCCGCATGATCGTGCAGGTGGCTCGCGACGAGGGCAAAGACGCTGTCTTCAACGTGCCCGCCAATATCAGAGAGGCGAGCCAGCCAGATCCGAATGTCACCGTATCCCTTTCAATTTCGCCCGACGTCACGGCCAAGGGTCGTGTACGGGAAATCGCTCCGCGCGCGGACGCTGCCACCGGCACATTCCGCGTACGTGTGGGATTGATCGACCCGCCCGCAGAAATGCGCCTAGGCTCGACGGTGGTCGGCCGCACGACCTTTGCCCGGCATGCCGGAATCGAGATTCCAGCCAGCGCCCTGACCAATGCCGACGGACAACCGGCGGTGTGGATCGTGGATCCTAAGTCAATGACCGTGGTCTTGCGTCCGATCGGAGTGGCGCGTTTCAATCCGGGGTCCGTCGTCGTGTCCGATGGGGTGATGCCGGGTGAAATCGTGGTGACGGCCGGCGTGCAGGCGCTACGGCCCGGTCAGAAGGTCCGGCTGCTGGGCGCCCAGTCATGATCGGGCCAAATCTTTCAGCATGGGCGATCTCGAACCGGTCGATCACAGTCTATTTTATGCTCGTGGCGGTTATTGCGGGCACGCTCGCCTTCGTCAATCTGGGGCGCGACGAAGATCCTACCTTCACGATCAAGACCATGCTCGTTACAGCCGTGTGGCCGGGCGCCAGCATGGAGGAAACGCAGAAACAACTCGCCGAGCGGCTCGAACGTAAGCTTCAGGAAACCACTGGTCTCGACGCGCTGCGCTCGATCGTCCGGCCCGGCATCGTGACCATCTATGTCGATCTTGACGGTGCTTTCAAACCGGAGCGTGTGCCGGCGGTGTGGCAGGAGGTGCGAAACAGCATCGGCGATATACGCCATACACTCCCACAAGGTGTGCTTGGTCCTTTCTTCAACGACAATTTCGGCGACGTATTCGGCATCATCTATGCCTTCACCGCCGATGGATTCTCCGACCGCGAATTGCGTGACTATGTCGACGGCGTCCGCTCGAAGCTTCTGCACCAGGTTCACGCCATCGCCTCGATCGAGTTTGTCGGTCAGCAGGACGAGCAGGTATTCGTCGAATTCGTGCCTGATCGTGTCGCCGCCATGGGCCTCGATTACGGCCAGATCTTCGCGGCGATCGCGGCGCAGAATACGGTCCGTCCGGCGGGAACGATCAATACCGGCACCGAGAACCTCGCGATAAGAGTTTCGGGTGCGTTCAGGAATTATACGGACATTCTGGAGGTCTCGCTCAACGCCAATGGACGGATCATCCGGCTCGGCGACATCGCGACGGTGCGCAGCGGCTTCGTTGATCCGCCGCAGCCGCTGCTGCGGGTCACCGGCAAGCCGGCTATTGCGCTCGCCATCTCGATGCGGGAGGGCGGCGATATACTGCAGCTTGGTCGCGATATCTCCAAAGTCATGCGCGATGTTACGGCCGATCTGCCGATCGGCATCGAGACCATCCAGATATCCAATCAGCCGCTTGTGGTGGACCGGGCCATCGGGGATTTCACCACCTCTCTGTACCAAGCTATCCTAATCATTCTCGCCGTCAGTTTCCTGATGCTGGGCTTACGACCCGGCGCTGTGGTGGCAGTGGCGATTCCGGTCACGCTGGCGGTCGTATTCATGGTCATGCAGATCATGGGCATCGACCTGCAACGAGTCTCGCTCGGTGCGCTGATCATCGCCTTGGCCTTGTTGGTGGACGATGCCATGACCACAGTGGATGCCATGCTGCGCCGCCTGGCGGCGGGCGATACCATCGAGATGGCATCGAGCTTCGCGTATCGGACGCTGGCCGCGCCGATGCTAATCGGTACCTTGATTACGATTGCGGGCTTTGTGCCAATCGGCTTTGCGCAGAGTCAGGCAGGCGAATACACCATCTCATTGTTTCTCGTGGTCGCGATTGCGCTAATCGCCTCGTGGCTGGTGGC
>JAEVZN010000578.1 GCA_023392205.1 Pseudomonadota bacterium | reverse complement strand
CGGCGCGCGCATGATCCATGTCTCGGCGATCGGGGCGAACGAGCGCTCCCGCTCGCTCTACGCGCAGGCCAAAGCGCGCGGCGAACACGCCGTGTACCGTGCCGATCCGCAGGCGACCGTGATCCGCCCCTCCATCGTGTTCGGTCCGGAGGACGACTTCTTCAACCGCTTCGGTGCATTGGCGCAGATGCTGCCTGCTTTGCCGCTGATCGGCGGCGGCCACACGAAGATGCAGCCGGTCTATGTCGGCGATATCGCCGAAGCCATTGCAGGCCTGATCGAGACCCGGCAGGGCTTCGGCGACACCTATGAATTCGGCGGACCGGAGGTGCGCAGCTTCCGCGAATTGATGGAATTCGTCCTCAAGACCACCGGCCGCAAGCGGATGCTGATCCCGCTGCCGTTCGGCCTCGCAAGATTGAAAGCGTCGTTCTTGCAATTCCTGCCGAATGCGCCGCTGACACCGGACCAGGTCGAATTGCTGCGTGTCGACAATGTCGTTTCGGAGCAGGCAAAGCGCGACGGCCGCACGCTCGAAGGGCTGGGCATCAACCCCTCATCCTACGAGGCGATTGTGCCGAGCTATCTGTGGCGCTTCCGCAAGACCGGCCAGTTCAAGACCGGCCGTCTCGCCTGAGCCGCAGGTTACTTGCGGCTTCCGCGTCAGAAGCCGATCGCCAGCAGGATCAGCCCGATTGTGCCGACAGTGACACGCCACCAGGCGAACAGCGCAAAGCCGTGCCGCGACACATAATCGAGAAAAGTGCGCACCACGATATAGCCGGCCACAAACGACATCGCGAAGCCGATCGCCACCATGAGGACATTGCCGTATGTCATTTGGTCGTAATTCTTGACGAGGTCGAAGGCGAACGCGCCGGCCATGGTCGGCATGGCGAGAAAGAAGGAAAACTCCGCCGCCGAGCGCTTGTCCGCCCCCATCGCCATCGCCGATACGATGGTCGCACCCGACCGCGACACGCCGGGAATCATCGCAAGGCATTGGCAGATGCCGATGCCAAGATACATGCGCAGGCTGAAGGTCATCGCGTCGGTATGGGTCGGGCGCTTCTCCCATTGATCGACCCAGAGCAACACGGCGCCGCCGGCAATCAGGGTGAAACAGACCACCCAGGCGTTGAACAGATAATCCTTGATCACCGAATGCATCAACGCACCGATCACCGCCGCCGGCAGGAAGGCAATCAGAACGCCGAGCACGAAGCGGCGCGCCGCGGGATCGTCGAACATGCCGAGCGCGATGCGCCAGAGCTTCCAGAAATAGACCGAGACGATCGCGAGGATCGCCCCGAGCTGGATCAGAACAGCAAAGACCTTGCCGAAATCCTCGTCTGCAAAGCCAAGGAAGCGTTGCAGCAGCAGCAGATGTCCGGTGGAGGAGACCGGCAGGAATTCGGTCAGCCCCTCGACGATGCCAAGGATGGCCGCCTTGATCAGATCGGCTGTCATGAAGTCCCCAGATGGAATTCGCCGGGGTCCGGCGCGGCAGGATTCGGCGGCCTGCTTGTCGCCCGACAGACCCGCGGGGGCAACGATATTTCGATCCGCTCAACAGTTTGCCTTTATTTGCGTCAATATGCGTCACCCCTTCCTCACCTTGAATCGACGGCCTGAATGCTCACCCTGTTTCACCATCCCTTCTGCCCGCAATCCCGCTTCATCCGTCTGGCACTGGCCGAATACGGCCTTGAGCCGGTGCTGGCGGAGGAACGGGTCTGGGAACGGCGCGAGGATTTCCTGATACTCAATCCGGCAGCCACCACGCCGGTGATGATGGTGGAGAGCTATCCGCCGATCCCCGGCGCCAGGGTGATTGCCGAATTCCTGCATGAGATGCATGCCGCGCTGGAAGACGGCATCGCCGAACGCAATCTGATGGGCGAAAGTCCGCAACAGCGGGTCGAAAGCCGGCGGCTGACCGACTGGTTCGCCGCGAAGTTCTTCGAGGAAGTGTCCGGCCCGCTGACCACAGAACGGCTGCACAAGCGGCACATGACCGCAGATCAGGGGGGCGGCCCGCCCGATACCGATGTGATGCGTGCCGCGCGGCGCAACATCCGGTATCATCTGGCCTATGTCGGCTGGCTCGCCGGGCAGCGCGCCTGGCTTGCGGGCGAACAGATCACCTTTGCCGATCTGGCGGCGGCGGCCCATCTGTCGGTCGTGGATTATCTTGGCGATGTACCATGGAACGAGAACGAACACGCCAAGAACTGGTATGCGAAGATGAAGTCGCGCCCGTCCTTCAGGCCGATTCTCTCCGAAGTGTCCGGCGCCTTGCCGCCGGCCCCCCATTACGCCGACCTGGACTTCTGACCATCCTGAACGCCGAAACCATCCGTGCGGCCGCACGCGAGCAAGGTTTCGATGTTTGCGGCTTTGCCGCCCCCGACGACATCCCGCAGGCGCGCGAGCGCTTTGCGGCAATGGAAGAAGCGGGCGCGCAAGGCGACATGGCTTGGCTGCCCGCGACCGGTGAGCGCCGCGCAAGCCCGACAACGCTGTGGCCGGAGGTGCGCACGATCCTCATGCTCGGCCTCAATTACGGCCCGGACAGCGACCCTATGGCCGTGCTGGACCAGCCGGATCGCGGCGCTATCTCCGTCTATGCGCAGGGCGACGATTATCAC
>JAEVZN010000576.1 GCA_023392205.1 Pseudomonadota bacterium | reverse complement strand
CATTAAGCCTACCCCACACGCCCCGTATCAGACTAGGACATCGATCCGCGTCATTGCCTTAAGGCAACGCGCCGATCACCAGATATCGTAAATGCGGCATTAATGGCCCACCCGCCAACCTACAATTCGGTGCGGAGTGCCCATAATTCGGGAAAGAAGGAGTGGTCGAGCGCCGATTTGAGGAATCCGACCCCGCTCGACCCGCCGGTGCCGCGCTTGAAGCCGATGATCCGCTCCACGGTCTTCATGTGGCGGAAGCGCCATTGCTGGAACCAGTCCTCCAGATCAACCAGTTCCTCGGCCAGTTCGTACAATTCGAAATGTTCTTTGGGGTTGCGATAGACCTCGAGCCATGCATCGCGCACGGCGTCGCTGAAGACATGCCGGACCGCAAAGTCACGCTGGACGATGCTGTCGGGAATCGCAAAGCCACGACGCTTCAATAGCATAAGCGACGCGTCGTACAGCGACGGCGCATCCAAAGCGGCCTTCAGCCGCGCATGGATCTCGGCGTCGTGCCGGTGCGGCAGCAGCATTTTCGGATCCTTCGCGCCGAGCCGGAACTCGACCATGCGATACTGAAAGGACTGAAAGCCCGACGATTGCCCCAGCGCCGGTCGGAATTCCAGATAGTCCGACGGTGTCATGGTCGACAGCACATTCCAGGCCGAGATCATTTGCTCCAGAATGCGTGTCATCCGCGCCATGCATTTGAAGGACGGCGGCAATTCATCCCTGCCGATAAAGCCGATGGCCGCATCGAGCTCATGCGCCATCAGGTTCAGCCACAATTCCTGAACATGATGGATGGTGATGAAGAGATGCTCGTCGTGCTTGGCAGTCAGAGGCTTCTTCGCGGCCACCAGCGTCTTGAGCTGCAGATAGTCGCTGTAGGTCATGCGGCCCTCGAGGTCGACATGCATGTCGTCGCCGATGCGGCTCGCAGGCGGGGTGGTTTCGGCGGGCACGATGGCGTATCCGATCAGGGGTCCGGTTGATGCAACACAGTCCCATGTGTCATGCCATGGTGGCAAGGTTACGTTGGGAGCAAATCACGCGATGCCTGCCTCAGGTTCGGACGCCCTGCTCGATTTGACCGCAGAATTTTCCGCCTTTCGCGGTGCCGATCCAGACCGGATGCATTTTGCTGCACATAGCCATGCCTATTGGCCGGATGTGACGCGCAACGCGCAACTTGCGGTCTGGGACGACGCAGCCCTGCTTGTCGACGAGAAATGGGGCCGCATCCTGGGCGAAGTCTGGCCGGAGGTCGCCAAAGGACTCGCGCAGCATCTGGCTTTGCCCGATCCCGCGACGCTCGTTCCCGCACCCAATACGCACGAACTCGTCAACCGCCTGATCTCGGCGCTGCCGTGCGATCGGCCGGCACGTATCGTCACCACCGACAGCGAATTTCACAGCTTCCGGAGACAGACGGAGCGGCTCGCCGAGGACGGCCTGATCGATCTTGTCGCCGTACCGTCCGAACCGTTCGCGACTTTGCCGCAGCGGCTGGCGAAAGCCGCCGCCGATCATGCACCCGACATGGTGTTTGTCAGTCAGGTCTTCTTCAATTCGGGCTATGCCCTTGCCGATCTCGACAGCCTGGTTGCAGACGTGGCGGCGCCGGAACGGCTTGTCGTCATCGATGGCTATCATGGCTTTCTCGCATTGCCGGTCGATCTGTCGCGGATCGCGCAACAGGCCTTCTATCTCGCCGGCGGATACAAATACGCGATGGCCGGTGAAGGCGCCTGCTTCATGCATTGCCCGCCGGGATTTGCACCGCGTCCGCGTAACACAGGCTGGTATGCAAGCTTCGCGACCTTGTCCGGACCGCAAGATCGTATCGGTTATGCCGAGGACGGCTGGCGCTTCATGGGCGCGACCTTCGATGCGAGCGGCCTTTATCGTCTGCGTGCCGTGCTGCAATGGATGGCCGCGCACGGCCTAGATGCCGGCAGGATCCATGCGCATGTCCTGGCGCTGCAACGGATCTTCCTCGACGGGATCTCACGGCAGGCCATCGGCCCCTTCGACGCGCGCAACCTGATCGTGCCCGCGCATGAAGTGTCGCGCGGCAATTTTCTCACCTTCGATCATCCCGATGCCGGTCAATGGCAGGCCCGGCTGAAGGCCCGCAACATCGTGGTCGATGTGCGCGGCACGCGGCTGCGGGTCGGTTTCGGCCTGTACCACAATGCGGACGATGTTGCGCGATTGCTGCAAAGACTGCATGAGGCTTGATGCTTGACGAATGCGGCGGCGGATGCGCTCATTCCGCCGCGCCGACCTAAAAAAATGCCCAAGGGATACGAAGAGACAAGGGATACGAAGAGACATGGCCAAGCCGAAAAAAGTCATCATCACCTGCGCCGTCACCGGCTCGATCCATACGCCATCCATGTCGGAACATCTGCCGGTCACCGCGCAGCAAATCGCCGATGCCGCAATCGGAGCGGCGGAAGCGGGTGCGGCCATCGTGCATCTGCATGCCCGCGACCCCAAGGACGGACGCCCGGATCAGTCGCCGGAGGCCTTCGCGCCGTTCCTGCAGGTCATCAAGCAGCGCTCGAATGTGGTGGTGAACATCACGACCGGCGGTGCGCCGACCATGGCCATCGAGGAACGCGTGCGCCCGGCGGCAACCTTCAAGCCGGAAGTCGCCTCGCTCAACATGGGCACGATGAATTTCGGACTCTATCCGATGATCCCGCGCTACAAGGGCAAGTTCAAGCACGACTGGGAAGAGCCGTATCTGGAGAATTCCAGAAAGGGCATGTTCAAGAACACCTTCGCGGATATCGAATACATTCTTACTACCTGCTCCGAGAACGGCACCCGATTCGAGGTCGAGTGCTACGATATCGGCCATCTCTATACGCTGAAGCATTTTCTGGATCGCGGCGTCATCAAGGCACCAATCTTCGTGCAGTCCGTGTTCGGGATTCTGGGTGGCATCGGCGCCCATCCCGAGGACATCATGCAGATGAAGCGGACCGCCGATCGCCTGCTCGGCGACAATTACCACTGGTCGGTTCTGGGTGCCGGATCCAACCAGATGAAGGTCGCCGCCATCGCCGCCGCCATGGGCGGCAACGTCCGTGTCGGGCTTGAAGATTCACTGTGGGGCGGGCCGGGCCAGCTCGCGACCTCGAATGCGCAACAGGTTACGCAGGTCCGCAAGATTCTCGAGGGCCTTGGCCTCGACATTGCCAGCCCCGACGAGGCCCGCGATATTCTCTCCCTCAAGGGCGGAGACGAGGTCGCCTTCTGAAGCGTTTTCAGGCCAAGTGGAGACCGGTTCGCGTCAAGAAATCGCGTCGATGCGGGAAGCTGGAGCCCGGCTTTGAGTCCATCAAAGCCGGGACGGTCCTAGAGGCCCTCACTTTCAATTGTCAGGCCATTGCGCGCGCCGGCAACGGCGCGCGCATGTTTTTGTTGCGCCGCATTTCTGAGCCATTACCAATGGTTCGGGAGTTCGATTGACCGTGGCGACCCTCGATACAATCAATTTATTTATATTGCTCGGAGCATTGCTGGTTCTGACCGGCATTCTGTCGAGCCTGCTCGCCTTGCGCTTCGGCGCGCCCTTGTTGCTGATATTTCTCGGCGTCGGCGTTCTGGCCGGGGAATCCGGCCTCGGCGGCATCCGCTTCGACAATGTTGCGATGGTCTATACCGTCGGCTCGGTCGCCCTCGGGCTGATCCTGTTCGATGGCGGCCTGCGCACCCGCTTTGCCACCTTCCAGTCGGTTCTGGCGCCGGCCGGCGTCCTCGCAACCATCGGGGTGCTTCTGACGGCCGCGATCACCGCGCCGGTGGCGCATTTCGCACTCGGCATCGGATGGACGGAATCGCTGCTGGTAGGCGCGGTGGTCGCCTCCACGGACGCGGCCGCGGTGTTCTTCCTGATGCATTCGCGCGGATTGCGGCTGCGGCCGCGGGTCGGCGCAACCATCGAGGTGGAATCCGGCACCAACGATCCGATCGCCATCTTCCTGACCATCATCCTGATCGAGATCCTGCTGAGCGGACAGCGATCGGCGCTCGATATCTCCGTCATCCTGTTCAAACAGGCGGTGATCGGAACGGTGATGGGGATCGCCGGAGGCTATGCCATCACCGCCGTACTCAACCGGCTGACGCTGCCGCAAGGGCTGCATGGTCCTTTCGCTGCGACCGGCGCGCTGGTCGTGTTCGGACTGGCGGCGACTCTTGAGGGGTCCGGATTTCTCGCGGTCTATCTGGCCGGCCTGATGGTCGGAAACCGCGTGAAGCGCGCGCACTCGCCGATCCTGGCCTTCCTCGACGCAGCCACCTGGCTCGGGCAGATCGTCATGTTCGTTCTGCTCGGCCTGCTGGCCTGGCCGGAAACGCTTCCGCAGCGTCTTCTGCCGGCGCTGCTGGTGGCCGCCACCCTGATGTTCGTCGCACGGCCGATCGCCGTGTTTCTGTGCCTCACGCCTTTCCGGTTCACGCGGCGTGAAATGACTTTCATCTCATGGGTCGGCTTGCGCGGCGCGGTCGGCGTGTTTCTGGCGTCGATCCCGCTTCTGGTGGGCCTGCCGAATGCCCAGCTCTATTTCGACGTCGGCTTCGTGGTGGTGGTGGTCTCGCTGCTCGTGCAAGGCTGGAGCGTGCCCTATGCGGCGCGCAAACTGCGGATCGCCAAGCGCCGTCCGGATGTCTTTCAGCCCCGCATCGAACTCGATCTGCCGGGGCAGCGCACGCAGGAGCTGATCGGATATCCGGTGCGGCCGGGAAGCCCCTATCTGCGCGGCGGCATCATTCCGCCCTGGGCGAAGCTTGCGCTGGTGGTTCGCGACGAGAAGGTCATGACGCCGGAAGAGGCGCGCGGCCTGCATGAGGGCGATCATGTCTATCTGCTGGCGCCGCTGGAAAAAGCCTCGGCGCTGGACCGCTTCTTTGCCGACCTTCCGCCGCCGTCCTCGCCCGACCCCAGATTGCTCGGCGACTTCTTCATCGGCGGCGATGCCACGATCGGCGCCTTGTCGGAAATCTACGGCTTCACCAGCAATCCCGCCGAGAACGAGGTCACCGTCTCCGACCTCTTCCGGGACCGGCTGACGCGCACGCCACAGCCGGGCGACAAGGTGCGGGTCGGCGATCTGGCGCTGGTCGTCCACAGGGTGAAGGACGACCGCGTGCTGACCGTCGGCCTGCAATTGGCCGAGGAAGAGCGGAAGTCGCGCTGGACGCGATTTGTGGAATGGGTGCGCGACTTCGCCGGCTAAGCGTTTTCAGATCGGGCCGCGCACGATCGGCAATGCCACCGAATCGACCTCGACCACATCGGCTGCCACGCCGAAAGTCTGCGCAATGCGTTCGCGACTGAGTGCAATATCGGGCGGGGCATCCGCAACGATCCGTCCCCGATCGAGGACCAGAACACGATCGGCATAGCGCGCCGCCAGCGCCAGATCGTGCACCACCGCGAGCACCGCGCCGCCGTCTTTCGCCACCTGCCGCAACAGGTCCATGACCACGAACTGGTGACGCGGATCGAGCGACATGGTCGGCTCGTCGGCGAGAAGCACTTGCGGCTGCGTCGCCAGCACCCGCGCCAGCGCGACTCGGGCACGCTCTCCGCCCGACAGCATGGTCACCGGACGATCCGCGAATGCCATGACGCCGGTCGCGTCCAGCGCCCGGCTCACGGCAGCGCGATCTTCCGCCGAGATCCGCGCAAATGGATCGCCATGCGGATGACGGCCGAGCGCCACGATCTCCGCGACCGGCAGCGGCCAGGAGAAATCGTGCCCCTGCGGGAGATAGGCCAGACGACGCGCCCGCACGCGCGCCGGCATGGCCGCAAGATCTTCGCCGGCCATCCTGATCGTTCCATCGGCGGGAATGAGGCCGGCCATGGCCTTGATCAGAGTGGTCTTGCCCGCCCCGTTGGGTCCGACCAGCAGGACCAGTTCACCGGCCGCAAGGCTGACATTGGCCTGTTCGACAATACGCCTCGCGCCGAGACGTACCGACAGGTCACGCGCTTCGAAGAGCGGCCCGCTCATGACGGCTCCCCTTCGAGGACACGCCGCTCGCGGAAGATCATCACGAGGAAGAACGGCACGCCGATCAGGGCCGTGACCACACCCACCTTGATCTCGATGGCGGCGGGAACGATGCGCACCGCGATATCGGCGGCGAGCAGCAAGGCCGCACCGGCCAGCGCGCCCGGGCGCATGACCTTGGCCGGAGCGGAGCGCACAACCCGGGGCACCAGTTGCGGCGCGACGAGGCCGACAAATCCGATGGAGCCAGCCACGGCCACCGCCGCCCCCACGCCGAGTGCCGTGCCGCCGACCACGGCAAGCCGTGTCCGCTGGACATTGACACCGAGCGAACGGGCTGCGTCCTCGCCCAGCGTCAGCGCCCTGAAGGCGCGCGCCTGCGAGAACAGCACACCCCAGCCCACCAGCATGAACGGGGCTGCGATGAACAGGTGATCGCGCGATCGGTCTTCCAGCGAGCCGAGCAACCAGAACGCCACTTCCAGCGCGATAAAGGGATTGGGCGCCAGATTGAGAATAAGCGCCGTCATGGCGCCGGCGAAACTCGCCAGGGCCAGACCCGCCAGCAGCACCACGGTAAGACTGGTCCGCCGTCCCGCGATCAGCACCAGCGCGCCGACCGATACCAATGCGCCGAATATTCCCGCGACCGGGACGACAAGCGAGGTTGCCGACGCAAAGCCGAATGCGATGACGAAGGAGGATGCCGCAGCCGCAGCCTGCGGCGCGCCGAACAAAGCCGGTTCAGCCAGCGGATTACGAAACAGCCCCTGCAAGGCCGCGCCCGACAATCCGAGCGTGGCGCCGATCAATGCCGCCAGCAAAGCGCGCGGCAGCCGGATCTCTCGGACAATAATCCCGGCAATCCCCTCGCCGCTCCAGAGCGCCTGCAGGGCGCGCAAGGGCGAAATGCCGGCCGGGCCGACTGTCAGCGATGCGATCGTCAACACGATGACCAGAAAGGCCAGCGCCGCATTGAGCCGCCAGCCAGTTTTGTTTATCGCTTGCATGCCGCCTTCCGCCGGACCGGGATATGCGCATATGCGAAGGCTCCTGCCAACAGATGCACCAAGGCTGCGACATGCCGCGATATCCGCGCTGTTGGGCATCCTCATGTCGTCCGGCATCGCGTGGTCCGGAGAAGACAAGAGCCCGCGCAAGGTCGTGTCGTTCAATCTCTGCGCCGATCAGCTCGTTCTGGCTCTGGCCGATCCCGACCAGATATCCGGGCTCTCGCCCTATGCCGCCGATCCGGCGCTGTCGGTCATGGCCGAAAAGGCGCGCGCATTCCGCCGGCTCGACTGGCAGGCGGAGGCGACCATCGCGCTGCAGCCGGATCTGGTCCTGATCGGCCCGAACGACCGGTCGATGACCCGAAGGTTGCTGCAATCGCAAGGCTTGCGTGTAGAGGAAGCCGGGTTCGTGAGCGATCTCGAATCCGCGCGGCAACAGATTCGCGATATCGCGGCATTGCTCGGTCATCCGCAGAGGGGGGAGGCCCTGGTCGCCGATCTCGACCGCGCGCGCGACCTCCTGGCGCAGCATGCGAGGCGCGATGGCGCGACGGCCCTGGTGGTCGAACGCGGCGGCTATACGCAGGGACCGGACAGCCTCGCCGCCACGCTGCTTGCAGAAGCCGGCCTGAAGCCGCCTGCAGATGCACCGGCGGGCTATGGCGGCTTCATCCCGCTGGAACGGTTGCTGCTGCTCAAACCCGATTTCGTGTTCCTGAAAGACCCGCCGCGCGCCGCCAGCGACCAGGGCGCATTGTTTCTGCTGCATCCGGCCTTGCAGGAGCTGTATCCGCCGGAACGACGGGTCGCGTTGCCGACTCGCTTCACGATGTGCGGGGGGCCGGCCCTGGTCGCCGCTTTCGACTATCTGGCCGCCGAGATCGCGCGGCTGCCCGCGCTCTGAGCCGCGCACCATTCGCGCACAATGGTCGCGACGGCATCCAGCCCATCGGTGAGCGCCGCCGGACCCGGTTGCAGGATCAGCGGCGACTTGATCTCGCGCAGGAAATTGTTGCGCACCGCCGGGATCGCGTCGAAGCCCGGACGCGCGCGAAATTTCTCCGGCACGAATTTCTTGCCGCACCACGATCCGATGACAATGTCCGGCGCGGCTGCAATCACGTGCCAAGGCGTGACGATGCGTTCGGGCGCGGATTTTTTCTGCGACAGCTCCGGGAAAATATCCACGCCGCCCGCAATTCCGATCAGTTCCGACACCCAGCGGATTCCGGAAATCATCGGCTCGTCCCATTCCTCGAAATAGACGCGCGGTCTGGATGGAAGCGCCGCGGATGCAGTCCGGACAGTCTCCACATGCGCCTGCAACTCTGTCGTGAGCGCGTCGGCCTTGTCCGAAGCATCGACCAGCGCGCCCAGCATACGGATCATCGCGAAGATGCCGGCAATGTCGCGGTGATTGAAGACATGCACCGCGACGCCCGCGCGCACGAGCTGCGCCACGATATCGGCCTGCAGGTCGGAGAAGGCCAGCACGAGATCGGGCGCGAGCGCCATGATCTTCGGCACATCGGCTGAGATGAAGGCGGAGACGCGCGGCTTTTCCTTGCGCACGCGGGCGGGCCGCACGGCATAGCCGGACACCCCGACAATGCGCGCGTCTTCGCCGAGGAGATAGAGCGTCTCCACGGTTTCCTCGGTCAGACAGACGATGCGCTGCGGGGGAAACATGGTGGCATCCTAGACGAAAGCGGCCTCGTCCGCTGCACCGAGGATTTCGATGCCGCCGATGCTCGCCACCTTGCCGTCCTGCAGCCGGACGATGACATTGGCGATCCGCTTCAACTCACGCGCATAATGGCTGACATAGATCATGGGAATCGCGGCCTCGTCCCGCAACCGCAACAGATAGGGCATGATCTCGCTCTTGCGCACCGGATCGAGCGCGGCCAGAGGCTCGTCCAGCAAGAGCAATTGCGGCCTGCTCATCAGCGCGCGGCCGATGGCGACGCGCTGGCGCTCGCCGCCGGACAGCTTGCCCGGCCTGCGCGACAGCAGCGGCTCGATATCGAGCATGGTTACGATCCGCCGGAATTCCGGAACGTCGTGCGGGAGTTTCAGCATGCGCCGGCCGTAATCGAGATTCTCCGATACGCTCATATGCGGGAACAGGCGGCCTTCCTGAAAGACATAGCCGATCCGGCGCAGATGCACCGGTACGTCTATCGCACGGGTGCTGTCGAACAGCGTGACGCCGTCGATTGCAATGCGACCCGCTGCCGGACGCACCAGACCGGCAATCATGCTGACCAAGGTGGTTTTGCCCGCCCCGGACGGTCCGAACAGACCGGTCACCGGTCCTTCGCTTTCAAACGCGAAAGCGAGGTGGATGCCGTCAAAACGCTTCTCGACATCGATCTGCAGCACGTTCATTCCCCGTGAATTCTGCGCATGGCACGCCGCGCGAGGATCTCGGACGCGAGAAGTGCGGCCATGGCAATGACGATCGCCACGACGACCAGCCGGAGTGCCGCCGCATCGGCACCGGGGATCTGCGTGTAGGTATAGATTGCGGCGGATATCGTCTGCGTTTCTCCGGGAATGTTGGACACGAATGTGATCGTCGCGCCGAATTCACCCAGCGCCTTTGCAAAACTGAGAATGGCCCCGGCAATGATTCCGGGAAACGCCAGCGGCAGCGTCACGGTCATGAAGCGCCGGAATGCACTCGCGCCCAGGGTTGCGGCGGCATCTTCCAGCTTGCGGTCGATGGCTTCAAATGACAGCCGGATCGGACGGACCAGCAGCGGAAAGGCCATGATCCCGCAAGCCAGGGCGGCACCCGTCCAGCGGAAGGAGAACACGATGCCGAAATTGTCGGCGAGAAAACTGCCAATCGGCCCGCGCCGCCCGAACGAGATCAGCAACAGATAACCGGTAACGACCGGCGGCAGCACCAGCGGCAGCACGATCAGTCCGTCAAGCAAGGCCTTGCCGGGAAATTGCTTGCGTGCCAGCACCCACGCCACCGCGATACCGAATGGCAGCGCAACAAGCGTCGCGACGAAAGCGATCCGCAGCGAAAGCCGGATCGCCGTCCATTCATCAGGTGTAAGGTCGAACACGTTGCAAGACTTGCGTTAGCGCCCTCGGGTCATATCGACGGCTTGGCGGCAAGCATTGTGAAACCGTATGCCTCAAAAATCCGACGAGCCGCCTCGCCACGCAGGAAGCCGAGATACGCTCCGGCATCGGCTTTTGCATTCGCAGTGGCAGCGACCGGATAGATGATCGGCGGATGCGACCCGTCCGGGAATGTGCCGACAATCTTCACGTCCGGATCGACCTTGGCATCGGTTTCGTACACGATGCCAAGCGCAGCTTCCCCCCGCGATACAAGCATGAGAGCGGCGCGTACATTGTCGGACATTGCAAATTTTGGTTCCGCACTGGCCCATGACCCAAGCTTCTCGAGCGCTGCTTTTGCATAAAGCCCGACCGGCACGGCTTTCACATCGCCGGTGGCGATACGACCGTCGCCAGCCAGCCCGGCAAGGTCGAAGCCTGGTCCGATCTCGACATCGCCAATCTTCGAATCTTTGGATGCGATGAGCACCAGCTTGTTACCGAGAAGATTGATACGGGTATCGGCGCTGATTGCCTTTTTCCCACCGAGATAGTCCATCCATTTCAGATCGGCGGAAACGAAAATGTCCGCGGGCGCCCCGCTCTCGATCTGGCGCGCGAGTGCAGAGCTTGCTGCGTAGCTTGCGATAACTGTGACGCCGCTCGCCTCGCTGAACGCTTTGTTCACGTCATCGACCGCATTTTTCATCGAAGCCGCAGCGAATACGGTAATGCTCTTGTTCTGGGCAGCGGCATCTCCGGACGGGAGCCAGCCCGCCACTGCAATAATGGCAGCGGCGAGGGTGGCGTTGAAGGAACGTCTCAGCATGGCGGTTCTCCGGACGCGCCAATCCGGCAGCGATCGAGCGCGCTCGGGTCTGGCAACGGGATCGAGTACGAGATGCGACGAGGTCCGGAACCGCCGTTCCGTAAAGCCGGGGCGCGCGCAGCGCCGTCCGGATCGCCTCCTGACTTTAGCAATCTCCCTGTATTTGACAAGATCGACCGCGAAACGAGCCAGGCGCAGAATCAGACAAGATCGCCAGATACAGGTTCGTCAGGGGGATTCGATGGACGACGCCGCGCCGATCGATGGGGACTACGACTACATCATCGCCGGCGCGGGCTCGGCGGGCTGCGTATTGGCCAACAGGCTGTCGGCCGACCCCACAAAGCGCGTCCTGCTGCTGGAAGCCGGCGGCCGCGACAACTGGATCTGGTTTCACATTCCGGTCGGCTATCTGTTCGCCATCGGCAATCCGCGCGCCGACTGGATGTACCGCACCGAGCCGGTGCCGGGGCTGAACGGACGCAGCCTCGCTTATCCGCGCGGCAAGGTGCTCGGCGGTTCGTCCGCCATCAACGCCATGATCTATATGCGCGGGCAGTCAGGCGATTACGATCACTGGCGGCAATTGGGGCTGACCGGCTGGGGCTGGGACGACGTGAAGCCGCTCTTCCGCCGACAGCTCGATCACTTTCTGGCAGACAGCGAGCATCACGGCAAAGGCGGCGAGTGGCGCGTGGAATATCCGCGGCTGCGCTGGGACATCACCGATGCCTTTCGCGAGGCAGCGGCGCAATACGGCATCCCGAAGACCGAAGATTTCAACACCGGCGACAATGAGGGTTGCGGCTATTTTCACGTCAACCAGAAGATGGGCCGCCGCTGGTCGGCCGCGCGCGGATTCCTCCGGCCCGTCATGCACCGCGCCAATCTGCGGATCGAGACCGGTTGTCTGGTCGAGAAGATCGCATTCGAGGGCAAACGCGCAACCGGCATTCGCTTCCGTCAGAATGACCAGAGCAAGTTTGCGACGTGCCATGGCGAAGTGATCCTGTCGGCCGGCGCGATTGGATCTGTGCAGCTGCTGCTATTGTCCGGCATCGGGCCAGCCGATCATCTGGCGG
>JAEVZN010000562.1 GCA_023392205.1 Pseudomonadota bacterium | reverse complement strand
GTGCGCGTGCATGGCGTCGACATGCATATCGGCAGCCAGATCACCGAATTGTCGCCCTTTGCCGATGCCTTCGCGCTTCTGTCGGATTTCGTGCACATGCTGCGCGCGGATGGTCACACGATCTCGCATGTCGATCTCGGCGGCGGACTTGGCATTCCCTATCGCGAGGGCAAGGAAATTCCTCCCGATCCCGCGGCCTATGCCGCTGTGGTCAAGCAGGCGACGCGCGATCTCGGCTGCAAGCTCATTTTCGAGCCCGGACGTTTGATCGTCGGCAATGCCGGAATTCTGGTAACGCAGGTGCTCTACGTGAAGCGCGGCGAGGCCAAGACCTTCGTGATTGTCGATGCTGCGATGAACGATCTGATCCGTCCAACGCTCTACGAAGCGCATCACGATGTCGTGCCGGTGCGGCAGCCGCAGCCCGGTGGCTCCTGGATCCGGGCGGACGTGGTCGGTCCGGTCTGCGAGACGGGCGATTATCTGGCGCTCAATCGCGACCTGCCGGAGCCTGTGCCGGGCGATCTGCTCGCCGTCATGACCGCTGGGGCCTATGGCGCCGTGCAGGCGGGAACCTACAATACCCGCGCGCTGGTGCCCGAAGTGCTGGTGAAGGACGAGGAATGGTCGCTGGTGCGCCCGCGCCTCGACGTGGATGCGTTGATCGCACTCGATCGCAAGGCGCCGTGGCTGTAGCGGCGGGGGCCGCTAATGGCCTGCTCCTTGCTTCAAACTGACCGACGGCCTGACTGAGGCTTCGAGCTTATTTGCTCCATGTTTCGTGACTATGTGTGGTTGCGGGGGGTTGTTAAGCTTGGGAAATGGCAGATTCTCATGAGGATCCGGGTTTGAACGACACGCCCCGCCCCGATGCGCCGCAGCCGCAAGACCTTGAAAACGATGTGAATTCCGCGCGCCGCGAGGCGGATCGCCTGTTGTTGCGCGGGATCGAGCGGGCGCGGCTTGGCATTCTCTGGGAGCAGATCTGGCCACCATTGGCGGCTTTTCTGACGATTTTCGGCCTGTTTCTGGTCGTGTCCTGGCTTGGTCTGTGGTTGTTTCTGCCACCTCTGGCGCGCGCCGCCGGTCTTGTTCTGTTCGCGCTGGCAGGACTGGCCGCGCTTGGCCCCTTGGTCTTCGTCCGCAAGCCGACCCTGACCGACGGCCTGCAACGGCTCGACCGCTCCAGCGGCATTATCCATCGTCCGGCGACCGCAATGACCGACCGCATGGCCGGCCATCCCGGCGACGCCATGACCGAGGCGCTGTGGCGCGCGCATGTGCAACGGACACTCGCCGCGGCCCGCAAGCTGCGCGCCGGCTGGCCCTCGCCTCGGCTGGCGCTGCGCGATCCGGTGGCGATCCGGGCGCTGGTTGCCGTACTTTTCGTTGCCACATTCTTTGCTGCCGGTGCCGATCGTCAGGGACGCGTCGCGGCGGCCTTCGACTGGCAGGGCGTCGTGGCGCCCGCCAATTACCGCGTGGATGCCTGGGTGACGCCGCCGCAATATACCGGCCGCCCGCCGGTCATCCTGACCGGTGTGCGTCCAGGCGACAGCAACCGGCAGGCGTCGGCGCCGATCTCGGTTCCGGCCGGCTCGATCCTCGTCGTCCGCGCCAGCGGCGCATCGAGCCTCGACCTTGCGGTGCGCGGTGGGATCGCCGCGGAGGAAAAAGAGCAGGACGCAGCGCAGGCCGATGCCGATGGCGGCGCCAAGAAAGCCGATAGCGATACGGCCAGGCCCGCGGCCACGCCGGCGGGTCTGAGCGAATCCGCCGCCGGTGCCGGCACCCTCGAGCGCCGCTATGTGATTCGCGAACAGGGCGACGTGACCCTGCGCGGTTTCGGCGACAGCGTGACCTGGGCCTTCACCGCCATTCCCGATCTGCCGCCGACCATCGCGCTGACCAAGGAGCCGGAGCCGCAATTGCGCGGTTCGCTGATGCTGGATTACCGGCTTGAGGACGATTACGGCGTCGCCGCCGCGCGCGCCCTGTTCTCGCTCAGGCCCGATCAGGAGACGCGGCCGGAGCCGGGCGCAAAGCCCGCCCGTCCGCTCTTCACGGCGCCCGACATGCCGCTGCTGCTGCCGCAGGCGCGCACCCGTGCCGGCACCGGTCAGACATTGCGCGATCTGTCCGATCATCCCTGGGCGGGCGCCGATGTCCTGCTGACGCTGCGCGCCACGGATGAGGCCGGCAATGAAGGCCATTCCGAACCTTATGCCATGCGGTTGCCGGAGCGTCCCTTCTCCAATCCTATGGCGCGCGCGCTGATCGAGCAGCGCCGGATTCTGGCGCTGGATGCGCAAGCCAAGCCGCGCGTGGTCACCGCTCTCGATGCGCTGGCGATCGCGCCGGAAGTGTTCAAGATCGAACCCCCGGTCTATCTGGGTCTGCGCTCGATCTATTGGCAGCTCAGCCGCGCCAAATCCGACGATTCGCTGCGCGATGTGGTGGCGCGGCTGTGGGACATGGCGGTCCGTCTTGAGGACGGCAACATGTCGGAGGCGGAAAGGGATCTGCGCGCGGCGCAGGAAGCTCTGCGCGAAGCGCTCGAACGCGGCGCAAGCGACGAAGAGATCAAGAAGCTGACCGATCAGCTGCGCGCCGCACTCGACAAATTCCTCCAGGCTTTGGCCGAGGAGATGCGCAAGAATCCGCAAATGGCGCGGCCGATGGATCCGAATGCGCGCAATCTGCGCTCGCAGGATCTCAAGAGCATGATCGACCGGATGGAGCAATTGGCGCAGTCGGGCGCGCGCGACGCCGCGCAGAAATTGCTGCAGGAATTGCAGCAGATGCTCGACAATCTGCAGACCGCGCGGCCGGGCCAGCAGGACGGACAGGACGGCGACGACATGATGTCGGCGCTTGACGAACTGGGCAACATGATCCGCGAGCAGCAGCAATTGCGCGACCGCACCTTCCGGCAGGGTCAGGATCAGCGCCGCGACCGCCAGCGCGGCCAGCAGGGTCAGCGCGGCCAGCAGGGCCAGCAAGACATGGGCGAATTGCGCCAGAACCAGCAGGCGCTGCGCGAGCAATTGCAGAAGCTGCTGGAGCAATTGCGCCAGCGCGGCATGGGCCAGGACGGCGAGCAGGGCGAGAATGGCATGGGCCAGCTCGGCGAAGCCGGCGAGGCCATGGGCGATGCGGAAGGCCAGCTCGGCGACGGGAATTCCGACGGTGCCGTCGGATCGCAAGGCCGTGCGCTGGAGGCCTTGCGGCGCGGCGCGCAGGGCATGGCGCAGGCGATGCAGCAGCAGCCCGGAATGGGACCGGGGCCGGGTCAACCCGGCCGGACCGGTCCGTCACGGGCGCAGCAGGAAACCGATCCGCTCGGCCGCCCCTTGCGCGGGCGCGACTACAACGATGATTCCACGGTCAAGGTGCCGGGCGAGATCGATGTGCAGCGTGCGCGCCGCATCCTCGACGAATTGCGCCGCCGCTTTGCCGATCCGATGCGTCCGCAGCTCGAACTTGAATATATCGAGCGTCTGCTGAAAGGTTTCTGACGGCGCTCGTCCAGCCAGGCAGATGCCTCGCAGGGCAGATCGCTCAATAGGGCGGAAGGCTCAATAGGGCGGAAAGATCAATGCATCTTGCGGGCGGACAGCGCGTCGCGCACCGCACCGCAGATGGTGCTGAGTGTGAACGGCTTGGTGATCACGTCGTGGATCAGCAATTCCAGGCCCGAAGCTCTTTCGCGCTGATCGGCATAACCGGTCATCAGCAGGATCGGCAGCGCCGGATAATCCCGGTTGGCGGCGAGCGCCAGCGCGATGCCATCCATCATCGGCATGCGGATATCGGTCAGCAACAGGTCGTAGCGGCCTTCGTCGCGTGACAGCGATTCCAGTGCCGCTGCGCCATCGCAATTCTGCACCACTTCATGTCCATCGAGCACGAGCGCCCGCGCCACCAATTAACGCAGCGAATCCTCGTCTTCCGCCAGCAATATTCTCGCCATGATGCCTCACATGAGTCCGGCTTGTGCATCGTACCGGTTGAAGAACCTGACCGTGACACCGGCTGCATCCGCCGGCGGCGATCCCAGCCGCGACACGAAGGGCAGGCTTTGGCCGGGTGGCAGCAGATTGCGTTCGGGACGTGCGGTCCAAGCGTAGATTTCCTTGCCGTTTTTATCGAGCACGGCAAGACGAAGCCGCGGGATTTCCGTCAGTGTGGATCTGGTGCCGACGATCTCGCCTTCCACCATCAATACGGGGATGCCGTCCTGCACGTCGCGGATTGTGCGGACGTTGCTGAATTCGAGATTGCGCAGATTGACCGGCATGCCCGCCAGCGCATAGAGCGCAGCGGTCTGCGGGAAGATGCGCACCATCTGCTGACGGGCGGCAACGATGCAGACCAGAGCCAGGATCATGGTGCAGATCAGGACGGGGACGATCGGGGGCGCCGCCGTGGCGCGGCGTCTGGCTGCGGCCTGCAGTCGCGCGCCTGCCGTCTGCGGCGTGGCCGCATCGTCGTTCCTGAACCAGTCGCTGTCCGGAACGATGGATGGGGATGGGCCGGACATCACCTCGTCGTCCTGGCGCGTCGTGTCGTCCGATCCGAAAGTGTCCGGATCCGACGCATGGGCGGCGGGCTCGTAGGGATAGCCGCTGGCGTCTTCCAGGCTATCGTCCTGTGCTGTCATGTCCGGGTCCGGCGCGACCATGTCGACGACATCGTCCAGCGGCCGGATCGGCCAGGCATCTGCACCGGGCGCATCAGCCTCGGCATCCTGCAAGGCTGTCGTCCGGAACGGCTCCTGGAACCAGACATTGTTGCAACTGGCGCAGCGGACCGACCGGCCGACATCGCCCAGGCTGTCGGGGCCAAGCTGGTACGAAGTTCCACAATTCGGGCAGAGAATGAGCATGAGGTGATTCGCGGGCTGTTGCGGCTTTCGCGTCAGGACGCTAGCAGCCGTCCGTTAACGGATCGGAAACCATACCGGCATGTCCTGTGGCGGCTTATGGTGGGTGCGCTGCGCCGGGCTTAAGGCAGGGCAGGCGGGTGCGGGCGGGGTGACGGCGTGGTTCGGTTTGAAAATGTCGGGTTGCGCTACGGAATGGGGCAGGAAATCCTCCGCGACCTCACATTCCGCATCGAGCCGCAATCCTTCCAGTTCCTGACCGGGCCATCCGGTGCGGGCAAGACCTCGCTGCTCAAGTTGCTGTTTCTGTCGCTGCGGCCGCCCCGTGGCCTGATCACGCTGTTCGGGCAGGACACCTCGACCCTGAATGCCGATGGGCTGGCCGCCCTGCGGCGCCGGATCGGCATCGTATTTCAGGATTTCCGGCTGCTCGACCACATGACGACCTACGA
>JAEVZN010000560.1 GCA_023392205.1 Pseudomonadota bacterium | reverse complement strand
GCCATGATCCACAGCACATTGCGGACTCCCTCTCTTGCGGCACTCATATCGGCAAACTCCCGGTTGGCATGAATTTCACTATCGTCCCATCAGGCCCGGCAGCCAGGTCGCCAGGGGCGGAAAGACGAGGATCAGGGCAAGCCCGAAGACCATCGCAATCACGAAGGGCCAGACACCGCGAAAGATCGTCCAGATCGATGTTTCCGGAACGATCGAGGCGACCACAAAGACATTCATGCCGATCGGCGGTGTGATCAGGCCCAGTTCCACGACAATGATCACAACAATGCCAAACCAGATCAGGTCGACGCCCATCGGGCCGACAATGGCCGCGAAGATCGGGACGGTCAGGATGAGCATCGCCAGACTGTCGAACACGCAACCCAGAAGCACATAGACGAGACACATTGCCAGCACCACGCCGAGCGGCGGCGCCTGCAGGCTCTCGATCCATTCGGTGATCTCCGCGGTCATTCCAGCAATGGTGATGAAATTCGAGAAGATCAGCGCGCCGAACGTGACCACGAAAATCATGCCGGTGGTGATGCCGCTTTCGACCAAGGCATCGTAGGTGCCACGCCAGCCCAGATTGCCGCGCCAGAGCGCAAACAGAAAGGCGCCCGCGGCGCCGATGCCGGCGGCCTCGGTCGGCGTGAATATTCCGAAATAGATCCCGCCGATGATCACCGCGAACAGCAGCACAACGCCCCAGATCCGCGACATAGCCCGCAGGCGCTCCGGCCAGGCGGTGCGTTCGCCCGCGGGTCCAATGGCCGGGTTGAGTGCGGTCTGCAGCGCAATCGCGCCGATGAACAGGGAGGACAGGAGAATGCCGGGGATCACGCCGGCAATGAACAGCTTGCCGATGTCGGCTTCGGCCAGAATGCCATAAATAACCAGCGGCACGCTCGGGGGAATCAGGATGCCCAGCGTCCCACCCGCGGCGATCGAACCCGTGGACAGGCTGTCGGCATAACCGAAGCGCCGCATCGACGGCATGGCGACGCGCGCCATGGTGGCGGCGGTGGCAATCGAAGACCCGCAAACCGCCGCAAAGCCGCCGCAGGCGGCGATGGTGCTCATCGCCAGCCCACCTCTCCGGTGGCCGAGAAAGGCATTGGCGCCGTCATAGAGATTGGTGGAGAGATCGGCACGGTGAATGAAGGCACCCATCAGCACGAATAGCGGTATGACCGTCAGGCCATAGCTGGTCGAAACATCGAACATCTGCTGGCCGGCCATGGCGGCAGCACCCGAGAGGCTCTGCCAGTCGATGGACAATCCCTTGTCGCCGAACGCGATCAGCGATCCGCCGACCATGGAAGATCGCATGGCGGCGAATCCGATAATCCCCACCAGAATAAGCGTGAAGCCGAGCGGAATTCCCAGCAGGGCCAGCACAAGCACGGCAGCAAAGCCGACAAGAGCTGCCTGCATCAGTCCAGTCCGGACCGGGGACCGGGCGCCGCATCCGTTGCGCTATCGCGGCGCAGGATGACCTCGCACAGCTTGGCGAAGGCGATGACGGCCGCAAGTGCGGCCAGTGCCGCCATGAGCCATGCGACCGGCCCCAGTGGCAATTGCAGATAGCCCGAGACCTGTTGCGACCGGACCAGCGTTTCCGCCTGCAGCGCCATCCGCCAGGACATGACGGCAAGCGCGATGAACGACACTCCCAGCACGACGATGCGGTGGATAGCGCGCCAGCGCCCCCGCAGCCGGTCGCCGACAAGCGAGACGCTGAGATGGCGCTCGGCGGCCGTCGTCAGCGGCAGCGATGCGAAGATGACGACAGCCATGAGATACTGAACGAGTTCGAAGCCGCCGGGCACCGGACTGTTCAGGACGTAGCGGCCGAACACATCGACGGCGGTGATGGTCATCATGGCAAACAGCAGTACCGCCATGATTGTATTCATGGCGATTTCGAGAACACGCCACCGCTGCGTAACGGTTCCCGATGCGTGCATGTGAGAAACGCTCCGCCGTCAGATGCCGCTTGCCGAAGATTCGTCCAGGCCCTATTCCTGCGCCGCCTTCTTGGCTTCCGCGAGATAGAAATCGAGCGCCTCGCGGCCATTGACGCCGAGCTTGTCGGCTTCGGCAATCCAGGAATCGACGATAGGCTGCCACGCTTTCTTCAGTTCGGCATTGAAGGCGTCGCTGGCCTTCACGATAATGCCGCCATCCGCCAGATATTTCTTCCTGACTTCCGCATTCTGCTCGTCGATCAGCGCCGAGCGGCGCGCCAGCGCCTCGCCCGACAGCTTCATGATGGCGGCCTGATCCTCCTTGGAAATCTCGTTCCATTTCTTGGCCGAGATGAAGACCGAGAATTTCGGCGAGAAGACCGCGCCATCGACTTCCGTGACCGCGCCGAGATATTGCAACACCTTGAAGGCATTGAGATCGCCGTATTCGATGCAGCAGAACACATCGACCACGCCCTTGGAGATAATCTCGTGCATGCGCACAGCCGGCCCCGGCACCACCGATACGCCGGTGCGCCCCATGGCCTGCGCAGTCACGCCGGGAAGCGACCATGACTTCTTGCCGGAGAGATCGGCCAGTGACTGGATCGGCTTCTTGTCGATATTGTAGATATGGCCGGGCGGCGAGGCGAAAAAGCCGAGCAGCACGACGTCATTGAACGGATTCTTCCCGGCAAAATATTTCTGATAGGTGCGCCACAGCGCGATCGCATCGGCCTTGCCCGACGTCATGGTGCCGGGCAGGAAGCCGATCTGCAGCAGCGGATGCGATTTCTGCAGGAACGCATTGAACTGGAAGGCGCCGTCGGCGACGCCGGACACCACCATGTTCAGTTGTTCGGGCGGCGGCGCCAGGCTCTGCGGCGGCCGGTTAATCTTCACCCGACCCTCGGTCACCTTTTCGATATCGGCAAACCACGGCGCCAGCACCTTGGTGTAGGTGGGCGAACCGAGCGGCGTAAAGACGTTAAACAGGACGGTCGTGGTCTGCGCGCCAGCCGGCGCCAGTCCGGCCGCGAGCAAGCAGGCAGCCGCCAGCAAAGTCCGTTTCATCGCGTTCCTCCCTATCGGGCACTTGTGTGCCGCGACAGCTCACGGTTGATCCGTGAGCCGGTGCCGCCGTTGCGGTTCCGAAAGGAGTGTCAACGCCGTTGCACAGCGTGTCAACAGACCGGCAGGCGCAGGACCTGCCGGATGCGATCAGGCGATATATTCCGCCGCGACGCCGCGGCAATCCATCTCGTATTCCAATTGCTCGACCGGCGGCCGGCAGAAATGCCAGCACAGGCCCGCGCGCGCCGCGCCGCGTCGCACGATCTCGGTGGCGAGAAACGGATGCAGGTCATGCACCGTATAGACCTGCGTGGCGCTCGTCTCCGCCCAGGAAACACCGAGACCTGACAGCCGCCGTTCCATCTCGCCCAGCACCCATTGCGCCTTTTCGCGCAATGCGCCTTCGCTGACGTCGCCCAGCCGCACGATGTGGTCGCGATAATTGGCATGGCCTTCGGGCGCTTCGCCGCTGCCGGCAACGACGAAGGTCGGAAAATCCGCCTCGCCCTTTTCGGTATAGCTGAAGGCATGAAAGGACGGCACCGGCGGCGGCGCGATCTCCGGACAGACATTGCTGCGCGTGACCGGATTGGTCTTGCCGTCATAGATGTCCCAGCGCGACAGCGTGCCGGTATAAAGCTCGTTGAAGCTGCGGAAGCCGTCTTCCGTGAACGGCGCGGGCGAACGCAATTCGCAGGCAGCAAAAGCCTGCAGCGGCCGGCCGGCGGCTTTCAGCCAGGCCTCGATGCGCGCGAAACCCTCTTCCAGCGGCACCGGATTGCGAAACATCACCCGCACCATGCGGTGGCCCGGCTGCGCCGCGACCGCCGCCGAATACTGGAACACGCCTTTGACGAAGCGATAGCCGCCCGGCTCATACACGATGGTCGACATGACAACTCCCGGAGTAACGAAAACTGCGTCAGGCGATGCCCATATAGGCTTCGCGGATCGCCGGATCTGCGGCGAGCGATGTCGAGCTGCCCGACATGCTGACCCGGCCGTGATTGACGACATAGCCGCGGTCGGCCAATTCGAGCGCGTTCATCACGTCCTGCTCCACCAGCAGGATCGCGACGCCGCTGCGATTGATCTCGCGCAGCCGCTCCACCAGCAATTCCACCGCACGCGGCGCGAGGCCGAGCGACAATTCGTCGATCAGCAGCAAACTCGGCTGCGCCATCAGCCCGCGCCCGATGGCGCACATCTGCTGCTCGCCGCCCGACAGGGTGCCGGCGTCCTGGCGGCGGCGGTCGGCGAGGATCGGAAACATTGCATAGACGCGCTCCAGATCGGCCGCGACCTTGATCTTGTCGTCGCGCAGATAGGCGCCCATCAGAAGATTGTCGCGGACACTCATCGCCGAGAAGAGCCTCCGCCCCTCCGGCACATGCGCAACACCCGCCTCGACAAAGTCCGACGACAACGCACGCGTCATGTCACGCCCGTCGACGGCGATGCTGCCGCCGGCCACCGGCACCACGCCGGAGACGCAGCGCAGAAACGTTGTCTTGCCGGCCCCGTTCGAACCGATCAGGCAGACCAGTTCGCCCGGCTGCACTTCGAGCGACATGTCCCACAGCACCTGCACGTCGCCGTAACCGGCCTGCAAATTCTTGACGCTGAGCTTGGCAGGTGTCGTCATGCCGCGCTCCCCGAATGGGCGGCTGCGAATTTCGAGCCGAGATAGGCTTCGACCACGCGCGGATCGCGCAGAACTGCATTCGGCTCGCCCTCGGCAATCAGCTGGCCGTGATGCAGCACCACGATGCGTTGCGAAATCGACACCACCACCTTCATCAGATGCTCGATCACCACGATGGTCACACCGCGTTCCGCCACCAGCCGGATCATGCGCAAGGCGTCGTCGATCTCCGACGAATTCAGCCCGGCATTCACCTCGTCCAGCATCAGCAGGCGCGGCTTCATCGCCAGCGTCTTGGCAAGTTCGAGGCGCTTGCGCTGCGCAAGGGTCAGCGCCGCCGCCGGCTTGTCGGTGGATGCGGACAGGCCGGTAAAGGCGAGATGTTCGCGCGCCTGCGCAAAGGCATCGGCCAGGCTGTCGGCCTTGCCGGCAAACATCGCACCGGCCGCGACATTCTCCAGCACCGTCATCTTCGGGAAGGGCTGCACGATCTGAAAGGTGCGCGCGAGCCCGATTCGCGCAATATTATGCGGTTTCAGGCGCGTGATATCGCGTCCCTCGAACACCACCTGCCCGGCGGTCGCGGGATGCACACCGGTGATCAGATTGATCAGCGTGGTCTTGCCCGCCCCGTTCGGACCGATCAGCCCGAGAATTTCGCCCTCCTGCACCGAGAAGGTTACATCGTTGACGGCGTTGAGGCCGCCGAACCGGCGCGAGACAGATTTCAGGTCCAGAAGCGCGCTCACGGATTTGCTCCGGTTTTGGCGTCAACTTTGTCTTCGGCCCTGACGCCGGTCGTAGAGTCAGCTTTCGCGCCGCGCCTGGTGAAGCGCTCGCGCACCAGCGACAGCAATCCGTTCGGCAGGAACAGCACCAGAATGACGATGATGACTCCGAGTGCCGCGGCGTGAATGGTCAGGAAATTGCGCCAGACCACCTCTTCGAAGGCCAGCAGCACCACCGCGCCGATGACGGGTCCGAAAATCGTGCCAAGTCCGCCGAGCAGCACCATGACCAGCGGCTTGACAGCCAGCAGAATGTCGAACACGTCCGGCGGCTCGATGTAATTCACCCAGGAGGCATAGATCGCACCCGCCACGCCGACATAAACGGCGGACAGCATGAAGGCCACGGTCTTGTAGGCGTAGGTATTGATGCCGAGGATATTCGCCGCATCCTCGTTCTGCTGGATACAGCGCAGCCCGAAGCCGAGCTTGCTGTGCTGCACGACAATGGCGGTGGCGGTGGCCAGCACGGCCAGCCCCATCATCATGGCGAAGAAGAATTGCGCCTGCGCGTCCACTGACATTCTCAGGATCGGCAGGTTGAGACCCATGCCGCCGCCGGTGACATCGGGTGTGGTGTTGACGATCTCGCGCAGCATTTCCGCGATGATCAGGCTCGCAATCGCAAAGTAATGCCCGCGCAGATGCAGGATCGCGCCGCCGATGATCGCGGCAAAGAGCAGCGCGACAAGCCCGGCCATGCCCCAGCCGACGGCCATCGGCGCGCCGTTATTGAGCAGCACGCCCGACGTATAGGCGCCGAGCCCGAAAAACGCGGCCGTCGCGAAGGATGGATAGCCGGTCAGTCCGCCGATGAAATTCCAGGACTGCGCCAGCACCGCATACATGCACATGATGGTGGCAAGGCGCAGGATGTAATTGTTGCCGCTCAGCGCGACGCTGGCAACGATCGCGGCGCCTAAGACCAGAATGATCCAGTTCTTCATTCGTAGCCCTTTTTCCCGAGAAGACCGCTCGGGCGCACGAACAGAAGGATCAGGAGCAGCATGAACGAAATCGTCACCGCATGTTCCGGACCGAACCAGAACGAGCCGAAGCTTTCCACGATGCCCAGCACCAGCCCGCCGATCAGCGCGCCGGGCACGCTTCCGAGGCCACCCAGCACACAGACGACAAAGGCCTTGCCGAGAAACAGCGACGAATTCAGCGGCGAGATCGGATAGACGATGCTGAGCAGCGCGCCGGCCGCACCGGCCATCAGCGCACCGATGCCGAAGGTGACCGAATTGACGCGCGGCACGTTGACCCCCATCAGCGCCGCCGCCTCGCGATCCATGCGTACGGCGACAATGGCGCGGCCGATCTTGGTATCGCGCAGCAGCCAGTAGAGCAGCAGCGTCAGCAGGACCGCCAGCGCCATCGCGGCCACACGGTCGCCGGGCAGGAAGACCGGACCCAGTTCGAAAGAACCCAGCGGATTGGCGAGATTGATCTTGCGGTAATCAGCGGTGAAGCCGACCAGCATCGCATTGTTGAGAATGAGGTCGAGGCCGAAGGTCAGCGTCAGGGTGATCAGCACCGGGGCGGTGATGACCCGGTTCACCAGACTGTGCTGCACCGCATAGCCGATCACGAACAGGACACCACCGGCGATGATCACCGAAATGAACGGATGAACGCCGCCATACTGAAAAGCGAAGAAGGCGATATAGGAGCCCAGCACGATAAAGGTGCCGTGCAGGATGTTGATGACGTTCAGCACCCCCAGACCAGCGAGAAACCGACGGCGATGCAGGCATACAGGCCGCCAAGGACCAGGCCATTCGCCAATATCTGGGCGTAGATCATCGCGTCATCTGGGCGTGAGTTTCGGAAAGGCGGATCGGACGGCGCTCAGGGGCGCACGCCATACAAGAAAGCTGGCCGGCGGCGGCGCGGTGCCGC
>JAEVZN010000548.1 GCA_023392205.1 Pseudomonadota bacterium | reverse complement strand
GTGCTGCTCGCCCTGAAGGTGATCGTCGGCGTGGGCCTGTGGGCGTGGATCTCGCAGGCGGAGAACAGGCTCACGGCCATGTCGCTCGGCCTGATCGTCGGCGGCGCGGCCGGAAATGCGGTCGACCGGCTCGCGCACAACGCGGTGGTGGATTTCGCGCTGCTGCATCTCACCACGTCCTCATTCACCTTCAACTGGTATGTGTTCAATATCGCCGACGTGGCCATCGTTGCCGGGGTGGCGGGTTTGCTGTATGACACCTTCCTGGGTGGGCGCGCCGCAAAAGCGCCCTGATCCGTGGTCATGTGTCGTGGGCATGCGGGTCCCCTCATGCGGGTCCTTTTTTAGCATGGCCGGTCGTTTCTGGTATGGCCATCGTGAACGGCCGTAAGGTGCCGCTGTCGGGCTTCCAACCGTGCGGAGATTCGTTTTGTTGGCACGCAAAGACCCATCTGATGCCTCTGTCCCGTTTTTCCGTCGGGCTGTCCGTGTGGCGTGTGCGGCAATGGCCGTGGCGCTGATCGCCGCCATCCCGCTGGCCGGCCCGTCTTTCGCCAATGACGACGACGATGAAGACAGCGCCGAAGCGCGCTTCATGAAGAGATTTTTAGGAATCGACGAGCGCGGCTCGATCGATTACCGCGAGCGCCCGCCGCTGGTGGTTCCGCCCGATCTGAACCGGCTGCCGACCCCCGAAACCAATGCCGTCGTGAATTCCCCGGCCTGGCCGAAAGACCCGGAAGTCGTCGAGCGCGACAAGCGCCGCGAGGTGCGCAGAAAGCAGCCACGTCGGTCCTCCGAGGAGGATGACCGCGCGCTGCTGCCGTCGGAACTCAATGTCGGCGGCCTGGCCCGGCGCGGCAGCAATATCCCCGGCCCCGGCGGTCCGCAGGACGCCGAAGCCGACGGTCAGCGCCCGCTGCGGCCGAGCGAACTTGGCACCAAAGGCGGATTATTGGGGAATTTGTTCCGCGACAAGTCCAAGCCGGAACAGGCAACTTTTACCGGCGAACCGGCCCGCTCCAGCCTGACCCAGCCACCGCCTGGCTACATGACCCCGTCGCCGACGCACCCCTACGGCCTGTCTCCGCGGTCCGAGCAGGCCAAGCCGCTGGACTGGCTGAACAGGCGCGGCACGGGAGAGTGATCGGCCGCGTTGTCGCGGAGCCTTCAAAATACCGCAGCCCGGCATCATCTCTGCTTCCAATATCTGCGAACCGGGCATCTGCGTCTGCGGTGCCCGGACCATTGTCCGACCTTCCCCCAGCGCGGCCCGCATGTCCGGGGCGCTGCAACGAGATTGTCTATGGTCCTGACCCGACGTCTGTTCTTCACCCTCTCCGCGGCGCTGGCCGCGATTTTTGTGCTCGACCCGTCCGCAAGCCTCAGGGCGTCCGGTCCGGACGTCTCGCATTTCAAGCTTGAGAACGGGATGGAAGTGGTCGTCATTCCCGACCGGCGCACACCTGTCGTGACGCACATGGTCTGGTACAAGGTCGGCTCGGCCGACGAACCGCCGGGCAAATCCGGCATCGCACATTTTCTCGAACATCTCATGTTCAAGGGCACGGAAAAGAATCCGGCCGGCCGCTTCTCACAGACGCTCGCCACCATCGGCGGCCAGGAAAATGCCTTCACCTCGACCGATTACACCGGCTATTTCCAGCGGGTGACGCGCGACCGTCTGCGCATGGTCATGGACTTCGAGGCCGACCGCATGACCGGCCTCGTGCTCACCGACGACGCGGTGATCCCGGAACGCAATGTTGTGCTCGAAGAGCAGAACACCCGCGTCGCCAATGTCCCCGGCGCCAAACTCGGCGAGGAAATCCAGGCGGCCCTGTTTCTCAATCATCCCTATGGGCGTCCGATCATCGGCTGGCGCCACGAGATCGAGAAGCTGTCGCGCGAGGATGCCATCGAATTTTACAATCGCTGGTACACGCCCAACAACGCGATCCTGATCGTTGCCGGCGATGTCACCGCCGACGAGGTGAAGAAGCTTGCCGAGGAAACCTATGGCAAGATCGCGCCGCGCGCCGAGATCGGCCCGCGCCAGCGTCCCCAGGAGCCCGAGCAGCGCTCGGTGCGCACGGTGACCTTTGCCGATCCGCGCGTGACCCAGCCCTCGTTGCAGCGCAGTTACGTGGTGCCGTCCGCCTCGACCGCGAAGGCCGGCGAATCCGAAGCGCTCGAAGTGCTGTCGCAGATCCTGGGCAGCGGCAATAACAGTCGCATGCATCGCCGGCTGGTGGTGGAGAAGCCGGTCGCCGTGTCCGCCGGTGCCTGGTATCAGGGCGCAGCACTCGATCAGACGCGGTTTGCCGTCTACGGTTCGCCGCGCGCCGACGTGACGCTGCCGGAACTGGAAGCCGCCATCGACGGCGTCATTGCCGAGATCGTCAAGGACGGAGTGACCAATGACGAACTCGAGCGCGCCAAGATCAAGCTGGTGGCCGATGTGGTCTATGCGCAGGACAGCCAGGCGACCATGGCGCGCTGGTACGGCGCGGCATTGACCTCAGGGCTCACCGTCGAAGGCCTCAAGACGTGGCCGGATCGCGTGCAGAAGGTGAGCCCGGATCAGGTGCGTGACGCCGCAAAGACATGGCTCGATAAGCGACGCTCGGTGACGGGCTATCTGGTCAAGGACCTTCCCAAGCCGGAGGAGCGGCGCTCATGATGCATCTTCGTAAATTTGCGTTTGCAGGCGCCGCGCTCGCATCATCGCTGATGCTGGCGCCCGCGGCGCAAGCGATGACCAAGATCGAGCGCGTGGTGAGCCCCGGTGGCATCGAAGCCTGGCT
>JAEVZN010000527.1 GCA_023392205.1 Pseudomonadota bacterium | reverse complement strand
GGTCCCGAATCACGGCGCGCAGGCTCGAGCAGGATATCGGCCTCGACGCCGATCTCGGCGAGCTGATCCTTGACGATGAAGCGGTACTGCACGTTGGTGATCACCGCCGGGCGGCCAAAAGTCGCGGAATCCGCCACCCGCAGCATCGTCTCCTGAAAGGTGGACCGTGATCCCAACAGCGAAAGGAACTGCTTCGGACGCCCCTCGCGCGACGACGGCCACAGGCGCGTGCCGGCGCCGCCGCACATCACAAGCGGAATAATGAGGTCGGATGACTTCGCTTGGTTCATGAAGGGTAAATCACCACTGCTCCGGTATCGCACCGGCCTTAAAGCATACGGGCTTTAAGTTCGGGTGTATGCCCGGTACCAATCGACGAAATTGCGGATGCCCGTTTCGATCGGTGTCGACGGCCGAAATCCGACATCGCGCATCAGGTCGTCCACATCGGCATAGGTTTCCGGCACATCGCCGGGCTGCATGGGGAGCAATTCCCGCTTGGCCTTCAGGCCCAGGCAGCGCTCGAGCTCGCCCACCACATGCAGCAATTCGACCGGCGCGTTGTTGCCGATATTGTAGATGCGATAGGGCGCCGACGATGTCGCCGGATCGGGCGCGGCGCCCGACCATTGCGGATCGGGTGCGGCCGGGCGGTCCACGAGCCGCACGATGGATTCCACCACGTCGTCCACATAGGTGAAATCGCGACGCATATTGCCGTGATTGAACAACCTGATCGGCTGCCCCTTCAGGATGGCTTCGGCAAACAGCCACATCGCCATGTCCGGCCGTCCCCATGGCCCGTAGACCGTGAAAAAGCGCAGGCCCGTCACCGGCAGGCGATAAAGATGCGCATAGGAATGCGCCATCAATTCGTTCGCCTTCTTGCTGGCCGCATAAAGGCTGATGGGGTGATCGACATTGTCGGAAGCGCGAAATGGCAGTTTCGTGTTGGCGCCATAAACCGACGAGGACGACGCAAAGATCAGGTTCTCGCAGCCATTGTGGCGGCAACCCTCGAGGATATTCAGGAACCCGGTCAGGTTCGCGTCGGCATAATCGTGCGGATGCGTCAGGGAATGCCGTACGCCAGCCTGCGCGGCCAGATGGATGACACAGGGAAATTGGCGTTCTTTGAAAAGCGCCGACGTGACCTCGCGGTCCGCAAGATCGCGCCTGACGAATTCGAAATCGTTCGACGTCGCCAGCTCAGCGCAACGCGCTTCCTTTAATGCCGGATCGTAATAAGGCGTCATCGCGTCGACGCCGACCACCCGGCAGCCCATGTCAAGCAACCGCTTCGTGACGTGAAAGCCGATAAAGCCGGCCGCACCGGTCACGAGAACGGGGCTCTCCATTACAATCGCCACAGATCGATATTGGCCGGCTTTTCTGCCCGATCAAGCATCGACTTGATGTCGAAGACCAGCCCTTCGCCGCCGCGCAGCAATCCACCGATCATCGGCCATGCCCCACGGCGATAATCCTCATGTGCCACGGCGAGGATGACAGCGTCGGCCGGCTTGAGCGCGCTTTCCGGCAGCAGGACAATTCCGTATTCGTGTTTCGTCTCGTCCGCCGACGCCAGCGAATCGGTCACCTGCACGGTGACGCCCGCCGACTCGAGATTGCGCACGATATCCACGACCTTGGAATTGCGAATGTCGGGGACATTCTCCTTGAACGTCATGCCGAGGATGGTGACGGTCGCATCCATGCGTTTGCGCTTGAACAGCGCCTGAATGCAGGCCAGCGCCACGCGCTGACCGACGCTGTCGTTGATCCGCCGTCCGGCCAGGATCACTTCCGGATGATACCCCGCGCGTTCGGCCCGGTAGGTCAGGTAATAGGGGTCGACGCCAATGCAGTGTCCGCCGACAAGGCCGGGATAGAATTTCTGGAAATTCCATTTCGTGCCGGCGGCCGCCAGAACGTCACCGGTGTCGATGCCCAGCTGGTGGCAAATCGCCGAGAGTTCGTTCATGAAGGCGATGTTGAGGTCGCGCTGGGTGTTTTCGATCACCTTGGCGGCCTCGGCAACCTTGATCGACGGCGCGCGGTGAATGCCAGCCGTCACCACCGAACCATAGACCTCCGCAACGATATCAAGGGTTTTGTCATCCGACCCGGCCACCACCTTGGTGATGGTTTCGAAACGGTGCTGACGGTCGCCGGGATTGATGCGTTCCGGCGAATATCCGACCGTGAAGTCGGCGCCATAGGTCAGGCCCGAAACGCGCGCCAGGATCGGCACGCAATCCTCTTCGATGCAGCCGGGATAGACCGTCGATTCGTAGACGACGATCGATCCCTTCTTCATCGCGGCGCCGACGGTTTCGGATGCGCCGAGGAGCGGGCGCAGGTCCGGCCGGTTGGCCCCGTCGATGGGGGTCGGAACCGTGACGATGAAGAAATCCGCAGCGGCGAGCGCATTCACATCGGCGCTATAGGCCAACGTCGGCAGATGCAGATCCGCTTCCTCGATTTCCCGCGTGCGGTCCACGCCGTCCCGGAGTTCGGCAATTCGGCCCTTGTCGATGTCGAAGCCGACAACCTCCACGCCAGCACGGGCAAATGCCACCGCGACCGGCAGGCCGACATACCCCAGGCCAATGACGGCGATCTTCCTGTGATGGGACACGATGCTTCCTGTGATTTTCGAGATGGGGGTCATAGCCGGAAGCTTATGGCGCGGGCAATAGCTCGGCTTTCCGGCCCAGAAGCCTGTCGTAGAGGTCCACAATCTTCCGGCCGATCAGTTCGCTGGAAAACTCGTTCTCGACCATGCCGCGCCCCGCCGCGCCGAACCGGCTCCGCAACGCAGGATCCCGCGCCAGCACGGTCAGCGCGCCCGCCAGCGGTCCCGGATCGTCTACAGGTACGAGGAACGCGTTCTGGCCGTGGCGGGCAATCTCCCGGCAACCGGGAACATCGGTGGCCACGATCGGCCGGCCATGGGCGGCTGCCTCCAGAAGACCCTTAGGCAATCCCTCCCGCCGCGACGGCAAAACCGCGATGTGAGACCGCGCCCAGACGCCCTGGATGTCGTCCACGTGCCCCAGCACCTCCACATGCGGCAGATGCCTCCACCGTTCGACTTCCGCCGCCGGAATGGATGCCGGGTTGGCGGGGTCGGGGTCGCCGGCAATCAGCAGGCGGACCTGCTGGCCCTGCCGCATCATCAGTTCATGGGCTGCGACAAGCGGGCGGATCCCCTTGTCATCGAGCAGGCGCCCGACAAAGGCGATGCTCACCTCGCCGGACGGTTCCGGCAGGGGCACGAGGGCATGGGCATCGACGCCCGAGCCGGGAATGATATCGATTTTGGCCGGCTGAACACCCAGGCTTCGGAGCGCCGCATTGTCATCCGGATTTTGCACCAGCGCGCTGACGCCGCGACGGCTCAGCAGGAGACGAAGCAGCAGCGACATCAAGGGCCGCAAAAGCGATGCCTTTATGTTGCGGGAGGTGAAAGCGAAGCCAAGTCCGGTGAGTGCATTCAGCAGCGCAACCGGCAAACCTGCCGCGGCAAGCGATCCGACCACCGACGGCTGCAAGCCGACATGGTGGGCGAGATCCGGCTTCAGTTTCTTGTAGAGCGCCCTCACCTGCCGGATATTCGCGATCAGATTGACAGGGTTCGTGCTGCCGCGCTGCCACGCCAGCGGATGCAAGGTGAATCCGAGGCGCTCGATCTCTGCCCCGCCCTTTGCGACGCGCGTCGCCACATGTACGCGATAGCCGGCCTGCTGCGCTGCCAGCGCCATGGGCAAACGGTGAGAAAGGAAATACCAGTCCTCCGTCACGAGATAGAGGAGCGTTCGTCCCGATTGCGTGGCGGGAGTGTGCATCGGATTGTCGATGGCCACCGTTGTCACAATCGGCTCAGCGCACCGTGGCGCTTGATTGCGCAATGGCTTGGTTTTTCGGCATCTCCGCATCCATCGCAGGAATCATGAAACGCCATCCCCGCCATTGAAGCGGTTCGGCCTGCACCAGAGGCGCGATCTGATCGGCATATTGCTGTACGATGTCGGACGCCCTTTGCTCCTCATTCTCCGCAGACGATTCCAGCGCTGCGCCGATGATGAAATCGAAACTGCCATCCGGCCGTCGCAGGGTAAAGGTCGGCAGCAAGGATGCACCCCACCGGTTTGCAAGAGTAATTGTACCGGTTGCCAGTTCGAGCCGGCCGCCGAAGAACGCAGCGCTGGCGCGACGCCGGCCCCGGTTTCCGGTCTTGATCGACACGGCTCCGCCTGACGCCAGATGATCTTTCAGCACCTGCATGGCGCCGGAGATATTTTCTTCGCCGCTCACGCGGGCGCCAAGATAGGCACATTCGATCGAGGTTCGGACGGGATTGAGAACGCGAATACCAAAGCGCGTATCGGACAGACCATGGACCGGACGCGTGTAGTGGAAAACATTCAGGTCGAGCCGATGCAATGCGATCTTTGCGATCAGATCGTTGAATGCAAAGGAACTGCCCCAGAACAGGAGTCCCTTGTTTGCGGCACGCGCGATCTGCACGTGAGCGGCCCCATGAATGCGGATCGGCGGTTCGAAGCCGCCGGGGCGGTGCGCGCGCAGATAGTGAAGCCGCTCCTCCACCTGGCCGGCCAGCACGCCGCGTTCGATCTGCGCCGCGCTCGGCAGGCCGGGTTGACCGTTTACCAGCGGCTCGAGTTGCGCGATCCGCTTTCGGGTTCTTTGCGGATGGAAGGACGCATCGATGCCACCCCAGCGGGAAGCGATCTTGGGCCACAGGCGGACAGGCGTGGCCCAGGCCAGTGCGCCTTGCACGACGAACAGGCGCCACAATTCCCAGAGGTCTCGCGCCTTTACCGCAACGGGCGCCCGCCAGGTTTTTCCGTCCGTAAGGTCACAATCGATCGTCACGCCCTGTCGGCGCGCGCGTACCGGCGATACGATCGGGTCCGATAGGTCTGACGCGAGGCTGAAGCGATCTGTCGGGCTCAACATCCATTCTACTCCACACGCCATCAATCCGGCCCAAACCGCTGCAAGTCCGGAAAACTCAACGACGATGGCCACGCCCGGATTGGTTGCGTCGGCAACGGGACGGGGATATCCCATACAGCCTGATCTGCAAAGGATGCACTGGACCATACCCGCCTAATCCGGTTCCGACTAGACAGAGCTCGCATGAGTAAAAACTGGCTGATAATTCCGATCGAAACCAAGATCCGGGAGCTTTACGGGAAATCGCTGCTGGCTGCCTGCGCTGCCGAGGCAGGCATGCAGGTCATCTTGGGCGACCAGCGCGTCATTTCCCGGTCGCTGCATCATCTCCCGCGCGGCCTCTACATCGACAAGAGCATCTCGCGCACCAAGATCAGCCATTTTCGCCGTCTGCGCCGCATGGGTTCTTCGATCGCGGCGTGGTGCGAAGAGGGTCTCGCCTATCGGGACAAGTCGGCATACCAGTTCGAGCGCGTCGATCCGCAATCGATGAACGAAGTGGACGCATTTTTTGCTTGGGGTAAATCGCAAAGCCTCGATGTGCTTGAGAAGCTTCCGGACGCCGCCGGCAAGATGCACATATACGGAAATCCTCGGTTCGACTTTCTGCAGCCGAATTTGCGTACCGTATTCGACAACGACGTCCAAAAGCTCAACGCGGTACACGGCCGCTATGTCCTGGTGAACACCAATTTCTCGCGTTACAACCGCTTCAAGGGGCGCGACGATGTGGTAGATGTTCTGCGCGAGCGCGGCATTCTCAGATCGGAAGACCAGAAGCCTTATTATCTGCGCTCGGTCGAACATCTCGGCGAAGTCTTTCGCTACTTCGCTGATGCCGTGCCGAAGCTCGCCGCCGCCTTTCCGGATATAACCTTCATCGTGCGGCCGCATCCCTCCGAAAATCACGATCGCTGGCGGACCGAGATGGCGGGGCATGCCAACGTGCAGGTCAATGCCGACGGCAATGTCATTCCTTGGATGATGGGCGCGCAGGCGGTGATCCACAACGCATGCACCACCGGCGTCGAATCTTTTCTTCTCGACCGTCCGACCATCGCCTATGTGCCGGTCGTGCACGAGACCTTCAATCGGCTGTCCTATCTCCCGAATGCCATCAGCCGGATCGCGCGCGACATGGACGAACTGACAGAGGCGTTGCGCTGCGCATTGGCGCAGGAGCGGCCCTTCGATAACGCGTCGGCCGAGAAGCGAAAGCTGGTTTCGGAATACGTCGCCAATGCGTGCGGAGAAAGCGCAGCGGAAAACATCGTCCGGGCTCTCGGTGCGCTGAGCGCGCGACCGAAACCGAGCGCATGGCGCGAGCAGAGCGCCCGCCTGCTGTCGCTCGCTCGCTTCAACGCGGCGCGTGCGCGTCGGGTGTTGCGGCCGGACCGGGCCATGCGCGCCTATCTCGATCAGAAATTTCCGGATCTGACGCTGAACGAACTGGAAGACGTGATGCAGAGGATCGCTCTAGCCCGCGGCCGCAAGTCAGCGCCGCAGGTCACGCCCTATCCTGGTCTGGCCTCTTGTTTTCTGGTCAGCGGCGGCGCAGGCAAGACGGAAGACAACAACAAAGTGCCGGAACTCACGTCGGCTATGTGACCGCGACGACAGTCACGCCTGTTTGGCGACAGCGGACAGCACATCGTTCGTGTTGACGCGATGAAGCTGGCGACGATCCTGCGACCCGTCATTCCAATCGCCGAGCAGCGTGAACCCCAGGCGGAATCCGAATTCGGAAAACAACCGCTCCAGCGCCACCGTGTCCGGGATGGCGTCCTTGCGGCCATACGGGTAGGACACCCAAGGCGGCTGAACGCCGGTCGCGGAGTTCAGGAAATCGAAATTCTTGCGGATTTCCGGAACCAGCCCTTCCCCCAGCCTGGAAAACGGCTCGTGAGTATGCCCGTGCACGCCGAGCACATGTCCGCGCGACGTGAGGCTGCGCAGTTGCTCCTCCGACATATAGGTCTTGCGGCAGAAATCACGTTCGTCGATGGCTCGCTCCGCCATCATCCGCGACGTGATGCTGTCCACCAATGCGCTGGGCAGCACAAAATTCAGCGCGTATTTCAGTCGCGCCGCCTCCTCCGTGTCATAGACATAGGTGCGGCGCGCAGTGGCAAGCCATGGCGCATCGGGCTGCGGCCGCAGGTCATCAGGCACATGCGAATAGAATTCGGCGGCAAAGGCCGATGGCTCGGTATGCGAACGCAGCCAGTGCACCTTGTGAACCGACAGCACGCGCCCCTCGGTTGCCGGACGCGAACAGACAAAGAAGCCAGCACGGATGCCGAGCGGGTCCAGTACCTCGCAGGTCGCCTCAAAGTGATCGACCAGACCGTCATCGAAGGTGAGGAAAACGCTCGGTTGCGGGAGCTCCGAACGCCGAAGCAGAAAACTTTCCACCTCTTCGGGAGTTGGGAAATGAAAACGCGCACGCAGCCATTCGACCTGGTCGCGAAATGCAGACATGGCAAGCGAATGGATGCCGGGAAAAGGATAGGCCTGCAGATCGCGGATATAATGATAATTGACGAAGAGCAGCCGGGACGCTGTCGCATCGGTCATCAGCTGGCAGCGCCTCCGGTAACCTTCGAAAAGCGCTCCTCGCGTTGCAACAGAAACTCTGCAAGTTCGAGGTCGAAAGGTTCGTCGATATTGACGATATGCCGGTCGATGATATTTGCAGCGCAGCGATCGCCGAGAATGATCTTGTCTTCGATCAGCGTCTTGCGCCGCACGGCGTAGCAGATTCCGTTGCGGAAATAATAGGTCGGAATGGTCTGGCGGATGCTGTGCTTCGCGCCAGCCTCATGAAAGAAGCCGATCTGGCCGTCCGTCACCGTCAGGCATTTCTGCGGGGTGAAGTGCGCCGGCGCGGGCGTGACGGTCGCCGCCGCCTTGTAATCGCCGCCCAGCAGCAATTCGACCGTTGCCGTGATGTCGTCGGCGCGGCGCAATGGACTGGTAGGCTCCAGCAGCACCGACACATCGAAGCGCTTGCCGTAATGCCGCTCGGCTTCCAGCCAGGCATGGCGCCACATATCGATGGAATTGGCGAGATCGCCCGACAGGTCTTCGGGACGCATGAAGGGCACGTCGAGCCCATGCGCCCTGCCCTCGTCAGCGATTTCGCGATCGTCGGTCGAGAGGATGCGCGCATCGATCCATGGCAGCGATGCGGCAACCTGCGCGGTCCGCGCCAGCAGCGACAGACCCCCGACAAGACAAAGATTTTTTCGTGGGATCGATTTGGAGCCGCCCCGCGCCGGCACCACGGCCAGAATTGTGTGTCCGTGCAGCGCCATGTAGCTATCC
>JAEVZN010000462.1 GCA_023392205.1 Pseudomonadota bacterium | reverse complement strand
TGCGCAGGCGGTCGAGCATTACGAGATTTCCCGCTACGGGACGTTGATCGCCTGGGCCGATCAACTCGGCATGCGGGAAGTCTCAAGACTCCTGAAAAAGACGCTGGAAGAGGAAAAGAAGACCGACGCGACCCTCAGCAAGCTTGCCGAGAGCTCGCTCAATCAGATGGCCGCCTGACAGCATTCCGCTGCACAAGGGAAGCCCCGGCTCAGGCCAGGGCTTTTCCGTGCGGGATGGTGATCGTGCAGATAAGACCCTCGGGCGGGAACTCCGCCTCCACCCGGCCACCGAGATTGCGCACGCACCCGGACACGAGGCGCGTTCCGAACCCGCGCTGGTCCGGTGCCGATGTCTGCGGACCGCCACGCTCGGTCCAGCGGATGGTGAGATCCTGCCCGGCCCGCTCCCACGCGATCTCGATGCGACCGGCCGGTTGCGACAGCGCGCCATGCTTGATGGCGTTCGTCACCAGTTCATGGAAAACCAAAGATAAATTCCGCGCCGCGTCTGCGTCGAGCCGCACATTGTCGCCAGTAAGACTGGCACGGTAGTCGCCGAATGGAGCGAACTTGGCCTGGATCAGGGTGCGCAGGTCTGGCTGCAGGTCGGCCGCCTGGCTGATGATGTCATTGGTCGAAGAGACCGCTCGGATGCGGCCGGTGATGATCTCGGCACGCGCCTTGTCGTCATGCAGGGTCTGCGTCACGATCGCTTCCACCACCGCGAAGGTGTTCTTTCCGCGATGGTCCAACTCCCGCAGCATGAGGCTGCGCTCGCGCTCCTGAGCGCGGTAGGTTTCGAGCAGCCGCCGGTACGCTTCCGCAATCAGGATGATAAGCCCGCCGGAGATGGCGAAGAACAGCGCATTGACCGCATCCATCGCCCAGTCGCGCTCCGCCGGCGCGAAAAACAGCAAGACCATGACTATCGACAAAATGGTGACGAGAACGGCCGCCGGAACGCCCGCGACCAGAGCCGCGACCATTACCGCCGGAAAATAGGATGCATAGGCAAGGATATCCGGGCCGAACAGGCCGATGGCCACACGCAGGATGGTCGCTGCCGCTACGCAGACCAGCGCAATGACAAAAGCGCGCGCGGAATAAGGCTCGACCGCCCTTTCGACGACCTGACGTATCTGCTCAATGATCATGCCGCTCTATGACCATGCCGCCCTCTCGACCGAAGACCGCGGAGCGGCGCGCCCGGCAGCACCCTGCCCGATGGCGCCGCTCGCCACGTCGCGAAGGATTACGCCGGCAGCTTCATCTGCTCCAGCGCCGCCCGTCCGAGCAGCCCGTAAGGGTTGGCCAGCGTCTCGATCTCCTCGAAATGGTTATAGCCTTCAGCCCGGATCGTCTCGACCGGCTTGCCGGCCTTGGAAACGGCTTCAGCAAATTCGCGGCTCTGGCGCTGGAATTCGGGCGTTTCCAGAGAGCCATACGCGACGATCAGGGGCGCATTCAGCTTGTCGAGATGGCGCTGGCTTGAGAGCGCGTCCTCCACCGCATCAGTGAATTTCACATAATTGGAGCGCGCTGAAAGCCGCACCGGCTTCAGATCGTACATGCCCGACACCAGTACCGCGCCCTTGATGATGTCCTTGGGGACGCCGAAATCCTTCTCCCAGTCGGTGACCATCACCACACCGCCGAGATGGCCGCCCGAGGAATGGCCGGACAGATAGATCCGGTCGGGGTCGCCGCCGAAACTTTTCGCGTTCTTGTAGATCCAGGCGAGTGCGTTGCGGCATTGCGCCGCCATCGGCATCAAGTCGCCCTTGGTCTCCACCACATTGGTGAAATCCACCGCAATGTAATGCGCGCCGGCATTGACGAAGTTTTCGGCCGGGAACGCATAGTCGCGCGCAAGACCGCTGCGCCACGCCCCGCCATGCAGGAAGACATGGACCGGCGCATTGGGTTGCTTCGCAGCATAGAGATCGGCGCCTTCCACCGGCGTCGACCCGTAGGACAGCCGGCGCGGCTGACCGAGATGCTTGCGGGTTTCTTCGCTGGCGGTGCCGTAGCGCTTGACGATCTGCGGCAGGTTGGGCGCGTATTTGATCTGGTCATAGGCATCGTCCAGCTGCTTCTGGTCGAGATCGAGCCAGACGGCCGGGCCCTTTGCGGCGGCGGACGCCGGTGCCTGTCCCTGTGCGGCGGCGCCGCCTGCGGAGGCTGCAAGAATGGTAGCTGTGGTTGCGGTCATAAAGCTGCGGCGATTGAAATCTTTGGAGACGTCTGCAGGCACCATGGGCAAGTCCTCGCTGTTATGTCCAGCGGGATTATTGCGCCCTTCCAGGCGGCTTACCAGCGCAGGAGGCGGGAACCTGCGATTGCGCCGATGCCGGTTGCAATCAGGATCGCTAGCGTGAACCACGCGGCCACGAAGATCGGCGAATCGTCGGGGCAATGGGAGATGTAAAGCGTTGTGGACAAGGCCCCTGCCAGCAGGCCCGCTCCCGCCCCGGCCACAGTGGGGCGCGTCGGTGCGCCATAGCGCAATCCGAACAACAACGCGGCGAGGATGGGCAGCGAAAGCAGCACCATGTTCAGAAGGCAGATATACCAATGCGCGCCGGCGAGCCGCACCAGCCATTCGCTGCGCGGCACGCTCATCAATTCAACTGCCAGCGCGGCGATGACAATGGCCGGCACCAATGCACCGACAAGAACCACGCCGCCCAGCGGCACGCCGGGCCGCGCAAGACGAGTCAGACCAATCGCCGCCACAACCACCAGCAATCCGGTCTCCACCGGCTTCAGCATGAAGGGCAGCGAAGTGATCAACTCGGACAATCCCGGCCGCAGGCCTATAAACCAGCCGAAAGCTGCGGCCGAAATCATAAAGCCGAGCGCACCGGCGAGCGCCAGTGACAGACCGGGTGGCGGTCCGGCAGGCTCCTGATCGGCCGCGAGTGCGCGGATGAGGTCGTCGGTCTTCATGTCTCGATTCGGTGGCGTTTGGCCAAGGCTCCCAATCCGCGATGCAGCGCGACACGCACCGCACCTTCGCTCATATCGAGTTGTCGCGCCGTCTCTGCAATGGATGCGCCGTCCACTGCGATGGATCGCACCACCGCGCGCTGACCGTCCGGCAGGACATCAAGGATGCGAGTCATGTCGCGCTCGCTCATGGCCTCCGCTTCAGGCTCAGCTGGCAGAACCTCGATGAAATCCTCGATCGGCAATTCGGCACGCTTTCCGCGGCGGCGCAGAGAATCGATGATCTTGTAGCGCGCGATCCCCGCCACCCAGGGGCCGATCGGGCGGCTCTCGTCCCAGGTGTGCCGCCTGGTATGCAGGGCGATCAGGATATCCTGCACCACATCCTCCGTATCGGCCGGATTGCCGCCGGCCCGGTATAGCCCGCCACGCACCCAGACTCGCACGACCTGCGCGATGTCGCGCAGACAGCGATCATAGGCTGTGGCATCGCCGGCTTTGCCCGCGCGCATGCCTTGCGCCCAGTCCTCTTCGCGAGCTTTCAAACGTCTGTCGTCCTTCGATTATTCGCAGCAAGGCAGACCATTGTTACGCCAGTGTCGCAATCCATCCGCAGTTTTTCGACGCCCCGCTCTCGAACACAAGACTGTGAGCAGGTCGCGCGCAAGCGAGTGTAACGCACGAATGCATCCCGCCGAAACACATGCAAGGCCGGGGCGTCCGGTCCGCGCTCGCGCCATCACGGCGCCGCGCCAGCCATTGAATATCTGAATTCCGGAGGATTTCGATGAACACCAAGCTTGCCGCCACGGCCCTCGCCGGCTCCTTCGCCGCCGCGCTCGTCATGTCCGCTTCACCCGCTTTCGCACAGGCCAAGGCCGACCGCGAACGCTGCTACGGTGTCTCCCTCGCCGGCAAGAACGACTGCGCGGCCGGACCGGGCACCACCTGCGCCGGCACTTCGAAGGTCGATTACCAGGGCAATGCCTGGAAATACGTACCCAAGGGCACCTGCGTGTCGATGACAACGCCGAAGGGCAAAGGCTCGCTCGCCGAAATCAAGAGCTGAAGTCTCTTGTCGTTTGCGGCATCCCTCCCCCTCACCCCAGGGGGAGGGTCACGCGAATGCGCTTCCGCACATCCATACGATCGCAAGGTCTCGTCATGCTCAGGACCGCACTCCCTGCCACACCCGGAACAGGCTTCAAGCCGCAGCATTTCGAAGCGATGCGCGAGGATGCCGATGCTATCGGCTTTGTTGAAATCCATGCCGAGAATTATATGGGCGCAGGCGGTCCACCGCATGCCATGCTGCGCACCCTGCGCGAGCGCTTCGCGCTGTCGATCCACGGCGTCGGCCTGTCCATCGGCGGCGCCGGGCCGCTCGACCGCGATCATCTTTCGCGGCTGAAAGCCTCTGCGACCGATACCAACCGCACAGCTTTTCCGAACATCTCGCCTGGTCTTCGCATGACGGGATATTCCTGAACGATCTTCTCCCGCTGCCATATAATGACGACACGCTTGCGCGCATCATCTCGCATATCGACCAGGTGCAGGAGACGCTGCAACGCGAGATCCTGCTGGAAAATCCCTCGACCTATCTCGCCTTTGCCGACAGCACGATGACGGAAGCGGCGTTTCTCGCGACAATCGCAAAGCGCACCGGCTGCGGACTGTTGCTCGATGTGAACAATGTGGTGGTGCAGGCGGCCAATCATGGCACCGACGCTGCATCCTACATCCACGAATTCCCGCTTGCACGCGTGAAGGAAATCCATCTCGGCGGCCACGCCGCCCAGTGCGACGAGACGGGCGCGCCACTACTTGTCGACGCTCATGGATCGCCGGTCTCCGATCCGGTCTGGGCGCTGTACGAACGTGTGATCGCGCAGACCGGTCCGCTGCCGACGCTGATCGAATGGGACAACGATGTGCCTGACTGGCCAATTCTCGCCAGCGAAGCGCGGATGGCCGGACGCATCCTGTCACGCGCCGCACAGGCAAAGGCGGCGTGAGCATGCTTATCGTCCAACAGGCGGCGTTCGCCGCAGCCTTGCTCGATCCCGATGCGCCTCTGCCGCCGCAGGCAGTGGCACATCATGGTCAGCCGCCGAATAGGCGCTTCGCGGTCTATCGCAACAATGTCATTGCAGGTCTGATCGACGCACTGCGCGCGAAGTTTCCCGCCACCGCGCGCATCGTCGGCGACGAATTCTTTGCCGCCATGGCACGTGTCTATATCGCGCGGCATCTGCCACGCTCGAAGATCCTGCACGAATATGGCGACGATTTTGGCGCCTTCATCGACACCTTCGAACCGGCCACCTCCCTGCCCTATCTCGGCGATGTCGCGCGTCTGGAAGATGCGCGCATCCGCGCCTATCACGCCGCCGATGCCGTGCCGCTCGCACCGGAGTTCTTTCAGGCCATCGATCCGGGCGACATCGGGGACATGCGCTGCAAGCTGCATCCGTCTTTTGCGCTGATCCGCTCACTTCATCCGGTGGTGACGATCTGGGCGATGAATGCGGGCGAGATGCCACTGCGCGCAATCGAAGACGAGGGCGGCGAGGACGCGATTATCGTCCGCCCGGAATCGACGGTACTGGTACGTGCCCTGCCGCCGGGCGGCGCTGATTTTCTCGCAATGCTTTCCGAAGGCGCAACGCTGTCGGTTGCAGCAACACACGCACTGGCATGCGCGCCGCATTTCGACCTCACCGCCAATCTCGCAGGCCTGATCCAGTCGGGACTGGTGATCGCCTGTGACAAGGGAGCCCGATCATGACCGACACCCCGCTCGCTGCGCAAAAGCCATCCGGCATGTCTGCATATCTGTTGCGCGCCTATGAAGGCATGGGTGCAATTCCCTACTGGTTCACGGCTTTGATGCTGCGAATCCCGATTGCCGCGGTGTTCTGGCGCTCCGGCCAGACCAAGCTCGAGGGCTGGCATGTCTCCGAGAATGCAATTGCCCTGTTCGAGGATGAATACCGGCTGCCGCTGGTCGATCCGACGCTCGCAGCCTACGCGGCCACGGCGGCCGAGCATCTGTTTCCGGTGTTGCTGGTGCTGGGGCTTGCCACCCGATTTGCCGCCCTGTCGCTTCTGATCATGACGCTGGTGATCCAGATTTTCGTCTATCCGGATGCCTGGCCGACGCATGGCACCTGGGCGGCGTGCTTTCTGGTGCTGATGGCGCAGGGGCCGGGTGCGATCTCGCTCGACCATCTGATCGCACGGCAACGCGCACGCTGAATGGCGGCGGGCGACGGGACGATGTGCGTCAGGGCGTCTGCGCACCGTCCGGTCCGACGGTGAGCCCGGTCATCGGCTCCACCCAGACCATGCGGTCATGCACGGAGGTGACACCGGGCACATTTTCCACCAGCACTTTCAACGCCGTCCGCTGGCGCTCATCCAGCACATAGCCGGTCAGCGTCACCGCGCCGCCGCGCACGATTGCATCGACGGTCGCGACCGGCGCCCAGGTCTCGCTGCGCAATTGCGCGAGGATGGCTTGCCGGATGGATGCGTCGTCCTGCGACCCTGCGGGCATGTCCTGCATGGTGCTTGCCAGCGCGCGCAGAAGATTGGCGCGGGTCACGATTCCTGCCAGTTTGTTCCCGCGCAGAATCGGGATGCGTTTCACGCGGCGTCGCTCCATCAGCGACACGATCTCGTCAAGCGGCGTATCCTCTTCGCCCGTGATCACATCGCGGGTCATCACCTCGCCGACCTTGCGGCCATGCTCCTTCACATATTGATCGGCCATGAGGCCCGGACCCATCAAAAATTCCAGCCAGCGCGATTGCTTGTGCTTCGTCCCCGCCTCCGAGCGGCGCAGGAAGTCGCCTTCGGTGACGATGCCGGCCAGATTGCCGGCGGCGTCCGTCACCGGCAGGCCGCTGACTTTCTTCTCCAGCATCAGCCGGATGGCCGAATCGATCGACGCGTCCGTATCGATCGATATGACCGGCTCGGTCATGACATCGCGTGCCTTCATGCAATCCTCCGTTTCCGGATTCTACCCTGGTGGCCCGGACCCGGCCACGCCTTGCGGCAGGTCAAGAGCGGGTCATACCCGATACAAGGATAATTATTCAGGCGCGCTGTCGCAGCAGATGCGTGCGGCTGGCGGGCGTATCGCTACCCGAGTTCCGGCGCAGATTATCGTACATCCGCCGCAGCGCGTCGCGAACAGTCGCGAGTTCTGACGGCGAAAGGCCCTCGATCGCGATGCCTTCCAGCGCCTGCCCGAGCGGCACGAGTTGGATCACCAATGCGCGACCCTTGGACGTCAGTTCGACCGCCACTTCGCGGTTATTGTTGTCCGAGCGCGAGCGGCTGACGAGGTCCATGCCGATCATGCGGCTGATCAACCTCGACAATGTCGACACATCGATGGCGGTCATGTCGGCGAGATCGATCTGCCGCTGCCGGCCGCGACTGAGCAGCGATACCAGGACACGCCACATCGCGATGGTCAGGTCGTGCCGCTTCAGTTCCACCTCGTGACGCTCGACAAGCGCGGCGGCAACGCGGTTGAGCAGATAGGGCAGATAATCGGCCAGTTCGATCTTGCTGTCGGTCACGGAAGCGCCTTGCCGGGCTGGCATGTGCAATCGGAAGTCAGGTTAGGCCATTAGGAGACAGGATTGACGCCTGTCAAAGCCTTGGTCGAGGTCCGGTACGGAATGGGTCAGCATCCCTGCCATATTATTGCGTTTACAACAATTGCATTTGCAATTATTATAGCGGTCAGGATCGAGACAACAAGAGCCATAAACGGCCGCACTGGAAAACATCCGGGAGACGTCGATGGACCAGATGAACCAGAATTTCCGCTTGGCCATGCGCCGTCTGACCAGCGCGGTCAGTGTCGTCACCACGGCACACGATCAGGTACGGCACGGCATCACCGTGACCTCGGTGACATCGGTGTCGATGGCCCCGCCCTCGCTCCTGTTCTGCGTCAATCGCAACTCGAAGATGCACGATCCGCTCATCCGCGCGGGCCGCTTCTGCATCAACATTCTGCAGGGCCATCAGATCGATATCGCCGACGCCTTCAGTGGTCGCTTTCCGGAGACCGACCGTTTCCTCTCCGGCGAATGGGCGAGCGACGACGAGCATTGCCCCTATCTGATCGAAGCGCAGGCGAATGTGTTCTGCGACACGGATGCGTTGTCGAGCTATGGCACGCATTCGATTGTGATCGGCAAGGTGCGTGAAGTCGCGGTGCGCGGCCAAGTGGCGCCGCTTCTCTATCAGGACGGCCAATATACGGTCGGGCTCGGCGAAGGCATCGACTGGGTGGTTCCTATCGGCTGAACGTCGCCGCCGGCCGCATATGTGCTGCCGGCCGCAATTCAATCAACAAGCCAAGACTAAATCAACAAGACAAGACCCAATGGAGGACTAACATGGAATTCGGCTATTTCACGCTGTCGGACAATCATTACGAAGGCAACACGCGCAACGCCAATCAGTTCGTCCAGGACCTGACGGCGGAGGCGCTGTATGCCGACAAGCTCGGCATGCATTCGGCGTGGATCGGCGAGCATCATTTCAATTCGCTCGGCGTGAATTCGTCGCCGGAAATGGTGCTGGCCTATATCGCCGCGCAGACCAAGCATATCCGCCTCGCGCCTGCGGTGACTGTGCTGCCGCTTCATCATCCGATCCGTGTCGCCGAGCAATGGGCGACGCTCGACCTGCTCTCCGGCGGCCGCGTCGATTTCGCCGCCGGGCGCGGCTATGATCGCCGCGAATACATCCCCTTTGGTGTATCGTTCGAAGACAATCAGTCGATCTTCAATGAGGGCGTGGAAATTCTTCGCAAGCTCTGGGGTTCGGGCGGCGACCGCATCGACCATAATGGCAAGCACTACCAGTTCGAGGACGTGCGCATCACGCCGCAGCCCTTGCAGAACCCGATGCCGCTCTATGTAGCGTCGTTCTCCAAGCCCTCGATCGAACTTGCCGCCAAGCTGGAATGCGGTCTGATCGTCGCACCATTCGCCGCTGCCATGACCTTCGGCGGGTTGAAGCAGGTGGCGGATCTGTACAAGGAAAGCTGCGCCAAATACGGCACCAAGCCGGGCCGGCTGATGTGCAGCTATTTCACACATTTTGCCGACGACGCCGCGGCCGAAAAGGCGCAGCGCGAACGGCAGATCCGCTATTATCAGGAATGCGTCATCCCCTCGCTGCCGGGCGATCCGAAGACCGCGCCTCCGAGCTACCGCTATTTCATCGACATGGTGTCGCGGCTGAAGACAGTGAAGCCGGAAGACCTCACCGAAAACTCGGTGCTGATCGGAAACACCGCCCGCCTGACCGAAATCCTGAAGAAAGTGGAAGCGGCCGGCTTCGACGAGGTGATCCTCTACTTCAATGTCGGCATGAAGCCGCACAAGCAGGTCATCGAGGAGATGGACCGCTTCATGTCCGAAGTGGCTCCGCAATTCCAGGGCAAGCATATCGAACGACGCGCCGCCTGACGGCTCACAAGACCCGCTATCTTTCCCGCGCAGGCAGATAACACCTGCGCGGGAACTCCCTTCCGACAATAATAAAGCCAGCATCAGGCTTCAGCCGGACATGCGCCAGCCGCGTGACCGTGCGCATACGCGCATCCGCTGATGCGCGGAATCATTTTCCCAAAAAAAGAACAAAACGCCGCGTTCAATGTCGTGGCATTGCGCACGATTCATGTGCAACATGATGCACCAACAAAAACACGCTAGGAGGACCGCCCATGTCATTTCTGAACAAGTCCATGAAAGCTGCGGCCGCGGCCGCCGCCATTTCGTTCGCCGCCGGCTTGAGCCCCGCGACCGCGCAATCGGCCAAGCCGCTTGAAGTGATCGTCTTCCCAGGCGGCTTCAACTGGCCGATCTGGGCCGCACAGGAAAAGGGTTTCTTCGACAAACATGGCGTGACCCTCAACATCACGCCCACGCCGAACTCGCAATACCAGCTTAAGAACCTGATCGAAGGCAAGTACGATATCGCGATGACGGCGATCGACAATGTCATCGCCTATAGCGAGGGCCAGGGCGCGGCCAAGACCGATGTCGAGCCCGATATCTTCGCCTTCATGGGTGGCGATAACGGCTTCCTGCGGCTTGTGGCGGTTCCGGAGGTGAAAGCCATCACCGATCTGCGCGGCAAGCAGGTATCTGTCGACGCGCTGACCACCGGCTACGCCTTCGTGCTGCGCAAAATTCTCAACAATGCCGGACTGAAGCCGGAGGAGTTCGAGTTCGTCAGGGCCGGTGGCGTCATGCAGCGCTATCAGGCGCTGATGAAAAAGGAACACGCGGCCACCCTTCTGATCTCGCCGTTCGAGGTGAACGCGGAAGCGGCCGGATTTAACCGGCTTGCCGACGGCTCCGAAGCACTCGGCAATTACCAGGGCCTGGTCGGCGCCGCCCGACGGTCATGGGCGAAGGAGAACGAAAAGCAGCTCGTGGGTTATATCCGCGGCTATCGAGAGGGCCTCGACTGGCTCTACAACCCGGCCAACAAGACGGAAGCCATCGCCATCCTGCGCAAGAACGCGCCCAACTTGTCGGAAGATCTTGCGGCCAAGTCCTACGACGTTCTCCTGCATCCCAAGAACGGCTTCGAACGCAATGCCACATTGAATGTGGAAGGCGTCAAGACCGCTTTGCAACTGCGCAGCGAATATGGCGAGCCGAAGAAGCAACTCACCGATCCGTCCAAGTATTACGACCTCACCTATTACGACAAGGCCGCGAAGAAGTAATTCTCCGCATCCATGTCGCGGTTCCGGCCGCGCATCCTGAAAAACAGAGGGGCCGCTTCCGGATGGAGGCGGCCCCTTCGCTTTCAACGATCGATCCTGTCTCAGTCGATCTTGATGTTGTTCTTTTCGGCGACGTCCTTCCAGATCGTCAGATCCTGCTTGATCAGTTTTGCGAATTCCTCCGGTGTGCCGCCGCTTGGCTCGGCGCCCTGCTTGGCGAGCAGCGCCTTCATGTCGTCAGTCGCGAGCGCCTCGTTGACCGCCTTGTTCAACGTCGATACGATCTCCGCAGGCGTCCCGGCCGGCGCGAACAGGCCCGTCCAAAGGCCGGTTTCGTAACCCTTCACGCCCGCTTCCTGAATCGTCGGCACATCCGGGATGGCCTTGGCACGCTGCGCGGTTGAGACCGCCAGCACCTTGATCTTGCCGCCATTGGCATGCGGCAGCACCGCCGGCATGGTCGAGATCGACAGATCGAGCGTGCCGGCAAGCAGATCGGTGATCACCGGCGCCGAGCCCTTGTAGGGCACATGCACCATGTCGGTGTTGGTCATCGAGGTGAACAGAGCCACGGCGAGATGCGTGGTGGAGCCAGGCCCCGCCGAGCCGTAATTCAGCTTCTTCGGGTTCTTGCGCGCGTAGTCGAGCAATTCCTCGACCGACTTGACCGGCAGATCCTGCTTCACCACCAGCGCCAGCGGCACGCGCGCGACCTCCGCGATCGGCACGAAATCCCTCTCCGAATTGTAGGGCACATCCGTTTTCACATTCGGATATTGCGCGATCTCCGAGGAGGAGCCGAGCAGAAGCGTGTAGCCGTCCGGTGCCGCGCGCGCGGCCTGCGTTGCGCCGATGCTGCCGCCCGCGCCGGTGCGGTTCTCGACAAAGAAGGACTGGCCGAACTTCTCCTGCAGCTTCTGCGCAATCGCACGGCCGGCTGTATCGGAGCCGCCACCGGCCGAAAACGGCACGATGATCCGCACCGGCTTGTCCGGATAGCTCTGTGCCATCGCGCCGGGCGACAGTGCGACGCCCGCCAGCGCAAAGCAGCCAAGAGCTGCGAAGGCGCGTCTGCTGATAATCGAGTGATCGGTCATTAATCGGTCTCCGGTGACTTCAGGAATTCTGCGGCGCATGCACCCACAGATCGAGTTGCACGGAACATCCGGGCACGATCAGCGGAGCGGGTACGCGAGCCGCAGAGATGGGAAGTGGTACATCCGGCAAGCGCTGCTGCCAGACTTTGAGGGCCGGCAGCAGGTCGTCAAGATCGGTGTGCACTTGCAGGATTCGGACCACATTGCTCAGACTTGTGCCCGCTTGCGCGCACGCCTCCTCGGCACAATCCAGCAGGTGATGCATCTGCGCGGCAATGCCCGACGACCAGTGGCGGTCGCGCGTGGCGATTCGCGCCGCTGGAATGAGTCCGTCCGCATCGCTGGCAAGCATGCCGGAGAATAACAGCAGATCGCCGCAATGGATCGCGACAGGATGTCCCTGACAGGTTGCAAGCGCTGCGCGACCGCCATCGATCCTCCGCATGTGCGGTTGTGTCGTCGCCACGAGATTGATCTCGATCCGGCTGTCGGCGATGGCAAAGCCCGGCTTGCTGGTCGGCGTGATGACGGTCGCCGGCACATGGCCGCCGAACACCTCGGCCCAGACCTGATTGAAGGCCGGCGCATCCTCGATATCGCGCAGGAACACATTGGCCTTGACCACGTCCTGCAAGGTCAGGTCCGCACCGCGCAGGGCCGGCACCAGCTTCTTCACAATCAGATAGCGGCTTTCGAGCTGGATACGGTTACCCTTCCATAGATGTCCTTCGGGCACTTTCGCCTCGGCCGCCACGCCGTCGAGGTCGCCGATCCCGCTGGCGGCCAGGAAGCCCGCGACAAAAACGAAATCGCCCGCCTTCACCACCGGCACGAAGGATGACGTGGCCGGGATATCGAGACCGTCCGGGAAGATCGGCTCGACCGGGACCGATCCCGCCAGCGCGATCATGTCCATGGTCATGACTGCACCCGGCACCGACATGTCCGGCTGCAGGATCGAGGTGCTCGGCGCGATATAGTCTCCGCAGACCTCGCGGCGGATCTGGTGGAAGAACGGCACCGCACGATGATCGGTGAAGTACTGGTCGCAGCGGACGATGCGCGAGACGTCGCTGCCGCCCTCCGCAAGAATGTCGCAGGCCGAGTTCCAGACCGAACGCGATTGCGTGGTGGCGATGGCCTCACCCGAATAAGGCCGGGCCGCATCGCCGAGTTCGGACGGCAACAGGCCCGAGGCAAAAACCCAGTCGCTGGCCCGCACGCCGCCTGCAACCGGAATGGAATCGACGCCGACATGGCGCAAAGCGAGTTTCTGGAACATCTTTGAATTCGTCATCTGTGTGAATTAGCACAAACAGTCCGTTCAGCGGCAACGCTGAGCCGCTTTTCCGCATAGCCAACGCGACCGTTTGACGATTGACGGCCGGGACCGGGG
>JAEVZN010000459.1 GCA_023392205.1 Pseudomonadota bacterium | reverse complement strand
CAGGAACATCTTCATCTGCATCGATGTCGTGTTCTGTGCTTCGTCAAGAATTACGGCGGCATTGTGCAGCGTCCGTCCGCGCATGAAGGCGAGCGGCGCAATTTCAATCTCACCAGCCTGAAGCGCGCGCTCGCCAATACGCATATCCATGAGGTCGAACAGGGCATCGTAAATCGGGCGCAGATAGGGATCCACCTTCTCGCGCATGTCGCCGGGCAGAAAGCCCAATCGTTCGCCGGCTTCTACCGCCGGGCGGGACAGGATGATCCGGTCAACCTCCTTGCGTTCGAACAGCGAGACAGCATGCGCGACCGCCAGCCATGTCTTGCCGGTGCCGGCCGGGCCGGTACCGAACACTAGCGAATGGCGCTTCAATGCGCGGATATAGGCATCCTGGCCTGCTGTGCGGGCGCGCACGGTGCGCTTGCGCAAGGCAATATCGGCAAAGTTGGTGCGCGCAGTGGCAGGATCGTTGTCGAACAACGATCCTTGCGCAACCGCTTGCCGAATCGCGCCTTCGACATCGCCGCTCGCAATATCTCCGCCCGCTTTGAGTTGCTCGTAAAGCATTTCAAGAACCTGTCGCGCCTGATCGCAGGCCTCGCGTGTACCTTCGATTGTGACGTGGTTGCCGCGCGAATCTGCGACAACGTCCAGCTTGCGTTCAAGCAACGCGAGGTTCTGGCCATATTGACCGAACAGCGTGGAGGCCAGCTTGTTGTCGTCAAAGGCAAGCATGGTCTGGGTTAGAGTGTCATTGGCGGATTTGACTGCCACGCCGGGACTGGAACCGGGCTTCAAGTTGCGCAACGGCGTCATGCCTCCGCTGGAGCCATCATTGCTTCGCGCGGCGCTGTCTCGCGCGGCGCTGATCGGTATGTCTCCGGGAGCACGCCGAACAGGCTGTAGCTGCCCGTGGATTCTATGGAAACCGGAGCGATCGTACCGATGAGCGATGGCGGTGCGATGACCTGAACCGGTTGCAGGTAAGGCGATTTGCCGACGATCTGACCGGGATGGCGGCCGTGCTTTTCGAACAGCACAGTCATCGTTCGGCCGATACAACTGCGATTGAACTCTGCCAACTGACGGTCCACCAGATCCTGCAGGCGGCGAAGTCGCTCCGACATCACATTTTCAGGAATCTGGTCGTCGAGATCGACGGCCGGCGTTCCGGGACGGGGTGAATACTTGAATGAGAAGGAGCCCGAAAAGCCCACTCTTTCGATCAGCGTCATCGTATCTTGGAAATCGGCGTCGGTTTCACCTGGGAAGCCGACGATGAAATCCGAGGTCAGCGACAGCGCCGGTTGTGCTGCGCGCAAGCGGTCGACGATGCGCAGATAATCGTCACGGGTGTGGCGCCTGTTCATGGCCGCCAAAATCCGGTCGGAGCCCGATTGCACCGGCAGATGCAATTGGGGCATCAGTTCCGGCAGATCGCGATGTACGGCGATGAGGGTATCGTCGACGTCGCGAGGGTGACTCGTCGTATAGCGCAATCGATCGATGCCCGGAATGCCGGCCAGCTCGGTGAGCAATTGCGCCAGCGTCCAGGCGCGCCCGTCCGGGCCTTGGCCATGAAATGCGTTCACGTTCTGGCCGATCACAGTGATTTCGCGCACACCGGCATCGGCGAGCTGCCGCGCTTCTGCGAAAATCTTCACAACGGGCCGGGAGGTTTCGGCGCCACGCGTGTAAGGCACGACACAGAAAGTGCAGAACTTGTCGCAGCCTTCCTGCACGGTGAGAAATGCACTGACGCCGCGGGCACGCAGCGCGCCTTGCGTGGGCGAAGGCAGATGCTCGAATTTGTCGTCGGCCGGGAATTCAGTATCCACCGGCCGCTCGCCGCGCTCGGACTTCTGCAGAAGTGCCGGCAGGTGGTGATAGCTTTGCGGTCCGACTACCAGATCGACGGCGGGTGCCCGCCGCAGGATCTCGGCGCCTTCGGCCTGGGCTACGCAACCGGCCACGGCGATGGTGACGCGCCGCCCGGATTGGGCCGCCTCTTCCTTCATGACGCGGAGCCGGCCGATTTCGGAATAGACCTTTTCGGCTGCTTTTTCGCGAATGTGGCAGGTATTAAGGACGATCAGATCAGCCTCGCCGACGTCGGCGGCTTCCGTGAATCCTTCCGGCGCCAAAGCATCCGCCATACGAAGCGAGTCGTAGACGTTCATCTGGCAGCCGTAGGATTTGACGTAGAGCTTGCGGGGTCCGGTCATGCCGTTCGATGGGGCGCGTATGGCGCAGATGGCGTCAACGGTCCTTGTCCTTCAGTCGAACTCCGGCGCAGCGCAGGCGGCCTGCGGCAATCCCCGCGTGACTGCGCACTCTTACAGCGAAATGGGTCAGAAAGGAATGGCGGAACATTCCAGCGTCACGCCTCCAGTTTGTGCGAAGATGGGGAGGGCTGCAAAAAGGGTCAACCAACCCAACCAGCTCTAAAATGGTATTTTAGCACCATTACATCATCCTATTCGCCATTTTCGTCCTTGATGGGGACTGCGTACAGTTCCAGCCGGTGGTCGACCAGACGATATCCCAACCGGCGGGCGACCTCGGCCTGCAATTTCTCGATCTCTTCGGACTGAAACTCAATCACCTCGCCGGTGCGCAAATTGATCAGGTGATCGTGGTGGGCATCGGAAATCTGCTCAAATCGGGCGCGGCCTTCACGGAAATCGTGGCGTTCGATGATCCCGGAATCCTCGAAGAGCTTAACGGTACGATAGACCGTCGAGATCGAAATGCGGTCGTCGATCTTAGCACAGCGACGATAAAGCTCTTCCACGTCGGGATGATCGTCCGAATTGTTGAGTACGCGCGCAATCGTGCGGCGCTGCTCGGTCATCCGCATCCCCTTTTCGATGCAGCGCGCCTCGATGCTCGTCAAACCCGGTTCTGATTCTTTCTGGGGCACACCAGTCTCCGACAATTCGCCATTCTAGAGGAGGCGGCGTCCTCTCGTCCATGCGCAGTTCCGGCGCTCGCGAGCGGTCACTGCAAATCGCGTCGCAGCAACAACGCGTCGACAGGTTTCCCCGCGTGATGCGGGTAGTATCCATCCCGCCGTGCGACCTCAACAAACCCCGCGCGCTTGTAGAGATGCAAAGCCGGTGTATTTCCGTCCTCGACCTCAAGAAAGACCGTTCGGATTCCGAAGGCTGCCAGGCGGCCCAGGTGGTATCGCAACAGGCTTCCGGCAACGCTGCGGCCGCGGAATCGGGCTTCTACTGCCACAGTAAGGATTTCGGCTTCGTCGGCCGCCATACGCGAAATGATGAAGCCAGCAAAATGCTGGCCGATGCGGGCGGTATGAGCGTTGACGCTGCGATCGGTCAACATCGCTTCGATCTCTTGCTCGCTCCAACCACGCCGAAACGAATCCGCGTGCAATTGTTCGATGACCGCAGCGTCGCCTATTGCGGCTTTCCTGATCGTTGGCGGACGCATCGGCCGGAATAAGTCGAAAAGCCATCTCATCGGCGGGGCAGAACCGATGCGAGTTGCGGATGGGTGTCTGCGGCCCGGATGTAGAGTGGCTGCGGCGGCGCCTCACCTGGGTCGATAAGCGCACCGAGACGCGCAACCCAAGCAATCTCTGCTGCGCGTCGTTCGTCGATGTGAGGGGCGGCGGCATTTTCCGGCCAAAGACCGGCGATCATACTTGCGCCCGATCCGACAAGGCACGCCGACGCACCGGCGGCAGCATGGGTGGCCTGCTCCACCGGCACGATGCGGGGTGACAGTAGAATGCGTCCACCGATTCCCGATAATTGCAGATAGACGTGATTGTGTCGGGCATCGATGGCTGCGGCGACCGGTGTGGCCGGATCTGCGTCGATATAGGGGGCAGCCAGCGCGGCCAAGGTATTGATCCCCACTACGGGCTTGCCGGTGACGAGTGCAAAACCGCGTGCCGCGGAAATTCCGACCCGCAATCCGGTGAAACTGCCGGGACCGACTGTAACGGCAAAGCGGTCCAGTCTGCTGAAATCGATACCGGCGCTCTCCATTACACCGGCAATCAGCGGCATCAGTGCTTCGGCATGGCCGCGGCTCATGAACTGAGTATCGGCGGCAACAATCGTCGCATCCACGGAATCGTAGATTGCCGCCGCGCACGCATCCAGAGCGGTATCGATTGCCAGCACAACCATGCCGGAATGGCCGCAGCCCCCGAAAATACGAGCCTACGCGAGTGGAATGGCGGCAGGTGCCGATTAGATCGGCCGGACCTCCGTTACATCCGGGACGAAGTGGCGAAGAAGGTTCTGAATACCGTGTTTCAGCGTTGCGGTCGAGGAAGGGCAGCCCGAACAGGCGCCCTTCATCGAAAGAAACACGACACCGTCCTTGAAGCCACGAAAGGTGATGTCGCCCCCGTCATTGGCGACGGCCGGGCGGACGCGGGTTTCGATCAGGTCCTTGATCGTGTCGACCGTGTCCTGGTCGGCGGGATCGAAGAATTCACCCTCGTCGGATGCGTCAGCGTCGGTGCCGTCACTCACAATCGGCGCCCCGGACATGTAATGTTCCATGATCGCGCCGAGAATGAGCGGCTTCAGATGCTGCCAGTCCCCGTCATTCTTGGTGACGGTGATGAAATCCGAGCCGAAAAAGACCGCACTGACCTCGGGGATGCCGAACAGACGCTCCGCGAGGGGCGATTTCTGCGCCTGGTCACGGCTGGTGATGTCCAGCGTGCCATCGAGCACAATCCGCCCCGGCAGGAATTTCAAGGTCGCCGGATTCGGCGTCGCTTCGGTCTGGATAAACATCTGGCTTGCTCCGGAAGGCCGGACGGCAGGGCCGGCGACTGCCCTATAAGTGGTTCTTTGCAGGGGCAAGGTCAACCACTGCCCGATCAGGACAGCGCGTCGAGTTCCTCGTCCGTGAGGTGACCGGGGACAATTGCCAGCGGAATGGGAAAATCTCCGGCGGTTCGCCCGATCGCCGAAACCAGCGGTCCCGGCCCGTCGGATGTCGTTCCGGCAGCCAGAATCAGGATGGCGATATCCTCGTCCTCGTCGATCAGTTTCAGGATCTGCTCGATCCAGACGCCCTCCCGGATCACGCGCTCCGGCGTAATCCCGGCCACGCCGTTGGCGCGGCCGGACGCGCGGTCGAGTGCGGCATTGGCTTCCTCATAGGCTTCCGCGCGCATGATGTCGGCAACGCCGAGCCATTGCTGGTTGCGATCCTCGATGTCGATCACCCGCAGCATGATCATGTTTGCACCGATGCGCGACACGCGACGGCTCGCATAATAAATCGCGCGATCCCCCTCCGTCGTGTCGTCGACGATGACGAGGTATTTAGGCGTATGGCCAGCTTCGTAGGAGCGGCGTCTGCGGCTCATCGATATCCCCCGGAAGATGACACAGGCATTGTCATGCAGATTCTCCCGCGTGCCGATGTTGGCATGGCGGTGTCATGGCTCACAAGCCGATGTCAGGCTTGACTTTTGAAACCATCCTGCCGCTCAACGGCGGACGAATCCCACAATGTCCTTTACGGACTTCATGGTCTCGGCGGCGATCACGCGCGCACGGTCCGAACCGTCCGCAAGAACTCTGTCGATATAGGTCGGATCGGCGACAAGCTTCTTCATCTCCGCGCCGATAGGCCCAAGCTTTTCCACGGCGAGATCGACCAGCGCCGATTTGAAGACCGAGAATTGTGCGCCGCCATATTCTCTCAGCACGTCCGTCTTCGATACATCTTTCAGCGCCGCGAAGATCCCGACGAGATTGTCTGCCTCGGGGCGTGGCTCCAGTCCCTTTTCCTCACTCGGCAGCGGTTCGGGATCCGTCTTGGCCTTGCGGATTTTCTGCGCGATGGCGTCGGCATCGTCGGTGAGGTTGATGCGCGAATATTCCGATGCGTCGGATTTCGACATCTTCTTGGCGCCGTCGCGCAAGGACATGACGCGTGTGGCCGGTCCCTGAATTACCGGCTCCGGGAGCGGAAAGAACGTTTCACCCAGACCCTGCCGGGTGATGGAGGTCGAGAAATCATTATTGAATTTCTGCGCCACGTCGCGCGACAATTCCAGATGCTGTTTCTGGTCTTCGCCGACCGGCACATGCGTCGCGCGATAGACAAGGATGTCCGCCGCCATCAGGGTCGGATAGGCGAACAGGCCGACCGATACATTCTCGCGATCCTTGCCCGCCTTCTCCTTGAATTGCGTCATCCGGTTCAGCCAGCCCATGCGGGCGACGCAATTGAATACCCACGCCAGTTCCGCATGTTCGGCAACCTGGCTCTGGTTAAAGACGATATGTTTCGCAGGATCGATTCCGCAGGCAATGAAGGCAGCGGTCACTTCGCGGATGGCGCGCGGCAATTCTTCCGGATCCTGCCAGGTCGTGATGGCATGCAGATCGACCACACAATAGATGCAGTCATAATTCTTCTGCAGATCGACGAACTTCGTGATCGCACCGAGATAATTGCCAAGATGCAGGTTTCCGGTCGGTTGGACGCCGGAAAATACCAATTGTTTGAAAGCCATTGCCGGCCTGCTCCTGCCTGCTGCGTCTGTCCGCAAGGCGGCGTCCATGCCACGGCGCGGCGTTGCTAGGCAAGGCCTTAGCGTTCGCGCAGTGAGGAAGGCGCGGTTTCCCGGCCGAGCCCGCAGACCCACAAAGCGCCGAGATAAAGCGCAAGGCCCGCCGCGATCGTCGCGGCCAGCAGCGCTGTCTGGGCCAGGCGGCCAAGGTCGGCTCCGGTGGTCAGCCCCGACAGTGAAGCCATCGCATAGACGGCCGCTCCCATGATCATGGCGCAGATCCCGATCTGGGCCAGTCGAAGCCATCGAAGGCCTTGTGGGCTCAATAACCGCCGTCGCACGGCCAGCAGCCACAGCAGACCAGCCGCGCCATAGCCCGACATCGCGACCGCGACTGCGATGCCGGGTGCTCCGAACGGCCTGATCAGCGCCAGGCTTCCGAGCAGGGCTGCGGCCAGACCCGCGAGAGTGGCCAGCATCGGGGTACGTGTGTTCTCTTGCGCAAAGAACACTGAAGCCAGCACTTTTAACAGTACCTGTCCCGGCAGGCCGAGCGCCAAGGCCGCAAGCAGCATCGCGGTGGCGTCTGTGTCGGCCGCGGTAAATGCACCACGCTCGAACAGGATGCGGACAATCGGGCCGGAGAGTATCGTGAGCGCGATTGCCGCAGGCAGAGACAGCGCCAGCGCCATTTCCAGTCCCGTGCGCAAGGTTTTCTGACCGGTATCGGGTTCAGACGACCGGCTGGCGTGTGTCAATGCGGGGGTCATTACGGTGCCGATGGCAATGCCGACGATCCCGAGCGGAAGTTCAACGAGACGGTTGGCGTAATAAAGCTGGGCGACCGCACCCGGAATATCCGAGGCCACTATGACAGCCGCGATCATGGTCAGCTGAGGGATGCCGCTGGCGATCAGGCCGGGAATGGCCAGCGCCGCGAAAATGCACGCCTGATCTTTCGGAAGAATTCCGAGCGGGCTTGCCTTCTCGGGAGCCAGAAAGACTACGGTGCCGACGAGAGCGAACTGGCACAGGCCGGAGGCGGCAACGGCTATTGCCAGAAATTGCGCCGATGCGTCGCTGTCGCCGAGCCGGGCTGTAAAGATTAGGGCAACGGCCATCAGAATGGTGCCGTTGAACACGATCGCTACGCTGGCCGCTGTCGCAAAGCGATGGTTGGCATTGAGCACGCCCATCAGCACCGCGACCGGTCCGGCCATAATCAGATAGGGCAGCATCAGTCGTGCGAGCAATACAGCGAGGTCCAGGCGCTCCGCATCTTCGGCAAAACCGGGCGCCAGCAGCAGCATGAGGAGCGGCATGAGCACTGCCAGTAGCACCGACAATACCACAGCCGTCAGCGTGATGGTGCCGATCACCTGACCCGCAAATGCACCGGCTGCGGTTTCGCCGCCTTCGTCGCGCCGCCGCAGATAGAGCGGAACCAGCGCTGCATTGAGGGCGCCCTCGGTCATCAGCCGGCGGATCAGGTTGGTCAGCTGAAACGCAACCACAAAGGCGTCCGCTCGTGCACCGGCCCCGAACAGGGCGGCCACCGCGACATCTCGCGCGAAGCCGAGCACGCGCGATACAAGCGTCGCAGCGCCGACGACAGCGACATGGCGTGTGATGGACATGGGATATGGCCCCTTCATGCCCATTCTAGCGGGCTGGATATATCGCCGTCACGCCTCACACCATGTCCGGAGGACAAAGTTGCGATACGTCCTCGCATCGCTATAGTGCGGCGCCTTCACGCCAGAGGAACGCTGATGACTGATCCCCGCTACGACGTACTCGGAATCGGCAATGCCATCGTCGATGTCATTGCCCGCGCCGAGGACGATTTCCTTATCAAACACGGCATGCAGAAGGGCGGCATGACCCTGATCGATGAGGATCGAGCGGCTGCGATCTATGATGCCATGGGGCCGGCGACCGAAAGCTCCGGGGGCTCGGCGGCGAACACAATTGCCGGACTTGCGAGTTTCGGCGGGCGTGCCGCCTTTGTCGGAAAGGTGCGCGACGACGAACTCGGCCGCGTATTCGCGCATGACATCCGCGCGCTCAAAGTGGCGTTCGACACGCCACAGGCGGCTGACGGTGCGTCCACCGGGCGCTGCTACATCATGGTGACACCGGATGGCGAGCGCACCATGAACACGTATCTCGGTGCGGCCCAGAATCTCACGCCCGGCGATATTGATCCCGATGCGGTCGGGCAGGCGGCGATCACCTATCGCGAAGGCTATCTGTGGGATCCCCCGCACGCAAAAGAGGCCTTCCGCAAGGCATCGAAGGCCGCGCATGATGCGGGCCGTATGGTGGCGCTCACCTTGTCGGATGCCTTTTGTGTCGGCCGTTTCCGGGATGAATTCCTCGCATTGATGCGTGACCGCACCGTCGATCTGATTTTCGCCAATGAAGCCGAGCTGAAAAGTCTTTACGAGACGTCGGATTTCGACACTGGTGTTGCCGCTTTGCGTAACGACGTGGCGCTGGCAGTGGTCACGCGCAGCGAAAAGGGCTGCGTCGTTGTCGGCAAGGACGGGATGAAAGCTGTGCCGGCGGCCGGTGTGGAGCGTGTGGTCGATACCACCGGCGCGGGCGACCTGTTCGCGGCAGGTTTTCTGTTCGGGCTGGCCAACGGCCGCGATCATGTCGCTTGCGGGAAACTGGGTGCGCTCGCGGCCGCCGAAGTGATCCAGCATATGGGCGCGCGGCCGGAGGTCTCGCTCAAGGCATTGGCGCAGGAAAACGGGCTGCTCTGACGCAACCAGGATTTTCTTTAACCGTAGAGGTCAGTGCTGCATCGCGCAGCACTGACAAGCTTAACAGTTTCGTAAGCGGCTTTGGTTACCCATTGGTGAAAGTTATCACCGCGGAGCCACAGCCATGGGCCAGCCCGACGAGACTGCAAAGCAACCCGATGCCGTCATTGCCGATACGGGGAAGTTGCCGGAACTGTCACCTGAATTGGCCCCGGGCCTCGCGCCAGATCTGCATGCATCGGAGGAGGCAGCGCCGGAGCCCACCGTCAGTGCACCCGAGCCGGCAAAAGCGGAGCGGGTCGTTGACCCGGAAGTCGCGGCAGAGGCAGCATCCACCGCTTCGCGGCGATCGCTCGGCGACTTTTTTCCGATTATGTCGCGACCGCGTCTCAGTCGCATCGGTGTGATGACGATTGCCATCGCCTTGTCCGCAGCTGCGGGATCGGCAGTCGGGGCCATGGCTGCCGTGACGTTCGCAAAGCCCGATCCGGCCAGTTCGGAGAATGCCCGCACGATCGAAGTCAACGCGTTGCGTGGGGTAATCACGCAACTTTCGGCGGAAGTGTCCTCGCTCAAGGCGACACTCGACGCCAATGCCAAGACGGCCAGCAGCCAGTTGAACAAGATCGCGGAGCGTGTCGAGCGCAGCGAAAAGGCGCAGGCCGAGCCGGTCGCGCGCGTCGCCAAGCTGTCCGAGTTGCTGGAGCGGATCGAAAAGCGCACGGCTGCCGCGTCCGTGCCGCCCGCCGCCGCGGGGCCAACACTCGCATCCGCCGCGCCGGAAACAACCGGCTCGATCGCCCCCAAGCAGCAGGAGCGGCCCGCGGTCGTGTCCAGCTGGGTGCTGCGCGACGTTTATCGCGGGCGCGCCATGGTCGAGAGCCAGCGCTTTGGAATGTACGAAGTGATTCCGGGGGTCAATCTGCCGGGAATAGGCCGGGTCGAGACGATCCGGCGTCAGGACGGGCGCTGGGTGGTGGTGACGCCGCGCGGGTTGATCGTCGAGCGCTGATCCGGATTATCTGCTTCGGTTTGTCGCGGCGTCCCTCAGGCGCCGCTTTTTTGTTCATCGCATTGCACAGACAGGTGAATTGTCTGGTCCCTGCTTGCCGTGTCATAGTTTCCATTCAACGCGGAGCGGCGAATGCGAAGTTCCGGAGCTTGGTTTTTGGGGGTTGTCGCCGCAGGTGCGATGCTGCTTCCGTTCGAAGCGCAGGCGTCAGAGCGCATTCGCTCCGTGCCCGCCCAGTCCGCGCCGAAACCGCAAATGATGGAAAATTGCCCCGGCCTCGTCGCCGCGCGGCAGCCCCGCGTTATCCCGGCCGCCTTCCGCTCGGCCGCTCTGGCCGGCGATCAGGTGCGCATTACCTATGTCGGCCACTCGACCTTTCTGATCGAAAGTCCACGGCTGGTGCGTATCGCGACGGATTACAATGATTACGTCAAGCCGCCGGTGCTGCCAGACGTGATCACCATGAACCGTGCGCACTCGACCCACTACACAGACAATCCGGATCCGGCCATCCCGTATGTCCTGCCTGGCTGGGGATCGGAATTCGGCAAGCCGGTGCTGCACGATGTTGAAGTCAGGGATGTGCGGGTGCGAAATGTGCCGACCAACATTCGTGACTATGGCGGCGGCACGCAGCGGCATGGCAATTCGATCTTCGTGTTCGAAATCGCCAATATGTGCATCGCTCATCTCGGGCATCTGCACCATACGCTGACTCAGCAGCAGATGAATGACATGGGAAGAATTGATGCGGTGATGGTCCCTGTCGATGGGAGCTACACCCTCGATCTGGACGGTATGGTCGAAGTGCTGGAAGGGTTGAACGCTCCGCTCGTCATCCCGATGCACTATTTCAGCGTATTCACGCTAAATCGTTTCCTGGATAAAATGCGGGAGACGTTCGAGGTTGAGATCGCCGATACGCCATCGGTCGTGATTTCGAAAACCACGCTGCCCGGCAAGCCGAAGGTGCTTGTGTTGCCGGGGCGCTGACCGATCTGCCTTCGCACAGGCCTGAGCCTGAAGGACATTTTCTCAAATCAACTGGCGCCGCAATTCGTTTGCGACCGCATGCAGCTTCGGCAGGAAAGTTTTGATCATGTTGTCGAGCGTGCTCCGCTCGCTATGCGCGCCGACATTCAGGGCACCGATTGTCTTGCCGACGAGCCTGCGCAAAGCCACCGAAACGGAACGAAATCCCAGTTCCACCTCTTGGTCGACCAACGAATGATTATCGGTGCGTGCCTTCAGGATCGCGCGGCGCAATCTGTCTTTGTCGACAATGGTGTGGCTGGTGAGCTTGTTCGGCTGAACTCGCGATAGAAATGTGTCGAGTGTCTCATCGTCGAAGCTGGCCAGCAGAATACGGCCGAGCGAAGAGGACACGGCCGGCAGGCGCAGGCCGATCTGCGCACTGAGTTGCAGCATGCGCGGCGGAGAGGCATGGGCGATCATCACCATATCGTCGCCGTCCAGGACCGCTGCAGAGCAGGCTTCATTGATGTCCGCACTCAGATTTTCCAGCGCCGGCTGCAGAATGCTCGAGATCGGGTTCGAGGCCAGATAAGCGCTGGCCAGCATCAACACGCGTGGCGTCAGCCGGAACATGCGGCCGTCCGTTTCGGCGAAGCCGAGATGAATCAGCGTGTGCAGGGTTCGCCGCACCGAGGCACGCGGAAGCCCGACCAGCCTCGCGATATCGCTGAGCGTAAGTTGCCGGTGCTCCTGACCGAAGGTCTGCATGACGCGGAGCCCGCGTGCCAAGGCTTCCAGAAATTCCGGTCCTGCCTCTTTTGCGAGGCTTTCCTCTGCGGGCAGTCGTCCGATCCGCGGCATATTCCAGGCACCTTCGGTACGATCCTGACCTTGCGCTGCCACTTTCGATCTGGTGTAATTCGAACCAATGTTCGGTCTACGAACATACCCGTTTGCGGCCCGATTGGCCAGCCCTGCATGAAAGGATCGTCGGCATGCTGAGCGCAGAACAGAACGAACTGATCACCCGCACAAATCCTGGCACCAAGGCCGGCAATCTGTTGCGCCGTTACTGGCAGCCCGCTGCTTTGGTCGAGGAACTGGCCACCAACCGCCCCATCAAGCCGGTCAAGCTGATGGGCGAGGACCTTGTGATCTTCAAGGACGGACGCGGCCGCTACGGCCTGATCGCGCGCGGCTGTCCGCATCGCGGGACCGATCTCGCCTTCGGACGGCTGGAGGCGGACGGCCTGCGTTGCGCCTTTCACGGTTGGAAATTCGACGTCAATGGCAAGTGCCTTGAAACGCCGGCGGAACCCGACGGCTCGAACCTCTGCGCCAACATTCGGCAGAAATCCTATCCGGTGGTCGAGAAGAGCGGCATTCTGTTTGCCTATTTGGGTCCGGGCGAGCCGCCGGCCTTCCCGAATTTCGACTGCTTCGTCGCGCCCGACGAATACACCTTTGCTTTCAAGGGTTTGATCGAGTGCAACTGGCTGCAATCGCTGGAAGTCGGAATCGATCCCGCGCATACGTCTTGGCTGCATCGATTTTTCGAGGACGAGGATACCTCGAAATCCTATGGCAAGATGTTACGCGATT
>JAEVZN010000447.1 GCA_023392205.1 Pseudomonadota bacterium | reverse complement strand
CCCTTTCACATCGATTTCGTCGTCCGGCTGGCCTTATTTCGGCAGCCCGGCGCGCTTGCCCGTGGGCGGGAAGGCGGAATTCGTGACGGTACCGCGCAGCAGGTCGGCCGCCATCTTCAGCGCCTTGTCGTCTTTCGGATCCGGCGGGATGTAGGATTGCGAACCGGTTTGCTCCTCGCCGTCGGCTTTCAGATGGCCGCGCAGGGCGGATTCACCCTTGGTGTCGGCGCGGGCCTTCAGTTCTTCCGGGACGTCCTGCAGCACTTCGATATCCGGCGAGATACCCTTCGCCTGGATCGAACGGCCGGCCGGCGTGTAATAGCGCGCCGTGGTCAGCCGCAGCGCACCGTTTCCGGCGCCGAGCGGGATGATGGTCTGCACCGAGCCCTTGCCGAAGGACCTGGTGCCGAGCACGGTCGCGCGCTTGTGGTCCTGCAACGCGCCAGCCACGATTTCAGACGCCGAGGCCGAGCCGCCCTTGATCAGCACAATGATCGGTTTGCCCTTGGTCAGGTCGCCCGCGCGCGAATTGAAGCGCTGGGTTTCCTCGACATTGCGGCCGCGGGTCGAGACGATCTCGCCACGATCGAGAAGCGCGTCCGACACCGAGATGGCCTGGTCGAGCAGCCCGCCCGGATTGTTGCGCATGTCGATGATGTAGCCCTTCAGCTTGTCGGCCGGGATCTGGCTTGAAAGATCGGCAATCGCCTTCTTCAGGCCTTCGGTGGTCTGCTCGTTGAACTGGGTCAATTTGATGTAGGCGACATCGTCGCCATTGACGTTGGAGCGGACCGCGCGCACCCGGATGATATCGCGGGTGATCGAGATTTCGACCGGCTTGTCCTGACCCTTGCGCATCACACGCAGATTGATCTTGGTATTGACAGGTCCGCGCATCTTTTCGACGGCCTGGTTCAGGGTCAGCCCCTGCACGGCTTCGTCATCGAGATGGGTGATGATGTCGTTGGCGAGAATGCCGGCCTTGGCGGCAGGTGTCTCGTCGATCGGTGCCACGACCTTCACAAGGCCGTCTTCCATCGTCACCTCGATGCCGAGCCCGCCGAATTCACCGCGAGTCTGCACCTGCATGTCACGGAAGCTCTTGGCATCCATGAAGCTGGAATGCGGATCGAGCCCGGCAAGCATGCCGTTGATCGCGGTCTCCACCAATTTGGCATCGTCCGGGCGCTCGACGTAATCGGAGCGCACGCGCTCGAACACGTCGCCGAACAGATTGAGGTTGCGATAGGTATCGGCCGAGGCCGCCGCATTGGCGCTCATGCCCGCGAGGATCGCGTGCGGTTGCACAGCGACCAGTGTGAGTGCCGCGCCTGACACGGCACCCAGAAGTACAAGGAATGTCTTGCGCATCATCCGCGGACCTTCTCACTTTCCTTTTTGGCCCACCACGGGCCGGGATCGACGGGAATCCCGTCCTTTCGAAATTCGACGTAAAGCACCGGTTGGCTGGTCCCCACTGCAGAAGCGGCCGCCACCTGCGCCATGCCGCTCCCCATCACCGCGACAGGCTCGCCGGTCAGGACGAACTGACCGATGTCGACGGAAATCCGGTCCATTCCCGCAAGCACGACATGATACCCACCGCCTGCGTTCAGGATCAAGACTTGCCCATAGGACCGGAACGGTCCCGAATACACGACCCAACCGTCGCATGGGGCGGTTACCTGAGCACCCGCACGGGTTGCCAGCGAAATTCCGCGCTCGGTGCCGCCGATGCCATCACTGGCCCCAAAAGCCCTGATTCGGATGCCGTTTACAGGCATCGGCAGAGTTCCGCGCGCCGCCGAAAAATCGACCGCCGGAACGAGCCGCCCGGGGTCATTCAATGCCGTCAAGGCCGGCCTGCTCGCGCTCTTTTGATCGGGCGCACGGGCCGCGTGCGTGGCCGCGTCGAGGCCCTGCTCAAGCCGTGACACGAGATCCTGCAAGGTACCGACCTGCCGGGCCAAGGTGCCGGCTTCGGCCCTTTGAGCCTCCAGCGCCTTTTCGGAAGCGGCCTGCTGCCGCTGGCGCTCGGCAACAAGTGCGGACATGCGCTGACGATCGCCCGAAAGGGCGGCCAGATCGGCGGTCAATTTGGTACGCTCGGCGGTGATATCCGTGCGCAGTTTGTGGAGAGCGTCGAGATCGCCGACCAGACGGTTGGCCTGCGCGCGTAGGTCCGGCACCACGGCGCCGAGTACAATGGCGCTGCGCACCGCTTTGGCTGCATCTTCCGGGCTGACCAGCAAAGCCGGCGGCGGCCGGCGTCCCATGCGCTGAAGCGCCGCGAGAACATCGGCGATGACGTCCCGGCGCTCGCGAAGCGAGGTGCGCAGATCCTGCTCGCGGTCTTCCAGAGGTGCAAGCCGGCCTTCCGTGGCGGTCAGACGTTCTTCGTATTCGCGCATGCGCGCGGCAGTCTCGATCAATGCGCTGTTGAGCTTGCGGCGATCGTCGCCGAACGCGGCGATCTCGGCGCGCAATTTGGCTTCGGCCTCGGCTGCTCGGGCCTGTTCGGCACGTGCCGCAGCGAGTTCCTGTTCCCGGGCCTTGAGAATCTGCGCTTCCGTACTGCCTGAACCCTTCATGCCGGGTTCGGAGCGGGTCTGGCCCGCGGCGGGCGCGAGGCCTGCAAGCAGCGCGCAGATCGCCGTTCCGGCCAAAATGTGCCGGTTTGCGGGCCGATGTAACGGCCAAAGACGAGGCGATCCGATCATGCGTCCTCAGGATGCGGTGGAATCGCGGCTATCTTATGCCGGGCGGCCGCATCATTCGCGATGATATGGGTGGCCGGAGAGAATTGTGATAGCCCGGTAAAGCTGTTCCAGCAGCATGATCCGCACCAGTTGATGCGGCCAGGTTGCTCCCCCGAAAGCGAGCATCAGCCGGGCCCTGTCGCGCAGCGTATCGGCCAGCCCATCGGCGCCACCGATCACGAAGACCACATCGGCCACGCCGGAATCGCGCCAGGTCCCGAGGCCTGCCGCAAAATCGGCACTGGACAGCGCTTCGCCGCGTTCATCCAGCACGACAATTGCGGCACCGTCCGGGACCACATTGGCGATTGCAATGGATTCTTCCGTTTTGCGGCGGGCTGCGTCGCCGGCACGGCTTTCACGGATCTCGACGATCTCCACCGCGCGCAAGCCGATCGCGCGTCCGCTTTGGGCGGCGCGCTTGAGATAGCGTGCGGCGAGCTCCGATTCGGCGCCCGCTTTCAGGCGTCCGACCGCAAGCACCTGCACCCGCACGACACGCCTCCGCGATCAGCTCGACTGACGTTGCGCAGGGCCTTTTGTACCTGCCCACATCTTCTCGATCGCATAGAAATCGCGGACTTCCGGACGGAAGACGTGAACAATCACGTCGCCGGAGTCGATCAGAACCCAGTCGCAATGCGGCTGTCCTTCGACCCGGATGTTCTTCAGCCCGGATTTCTTGAGATGTTCCACAACATCGTCGGCAACCGAGCCGACATGGCGGCTGGACCGCCCGGAGGCGACCACCATGAGGTCCGCAATTGACGACTTGCCGGTAAGGTCGATGGTGACGACGTCCTCCGCCTTCATCTCATCGAGGCGGTCGAGGACAAGTTTCAGCGTTTGCGAGGCATCATGCACCCCGGAAACGGTTGGCGGCACGGCAGCGGCGGCTTGCGTCACGGATGACAGCACGCCTTGGGCTTTTGCACGGGACCGCACGAGTGCTGGTGTTGTCAGAGGTCCTTTCCTTCTCACGGTTGGTCCGAACATTCAGACTCAACGTCCAAGAATGTAGGCATGGGGGCGTAATGGTTTCAACCGCCTCCGCGTTCCTTTTCGGCACGGATCTGGGTTGAGGAGAGGTCGGATTTGACCCCGAGCAGGTAAACCCAGGCGGGCGGGGACAATAGCGGGAGGCTGGCGGCGCGATTTTCGGGAATGCGGGCACGGGCGAAGCTGATGGCAGCCGCGCCGGAGGCTGCCCGAAGGCTGAGACCACCCCGGTCCACCACGGCGATGGGCAGCATCATGAAAATCTCGCGCCAGTTCTTCCAGCGGTGGAAGTCCTTGAGATTGTCGGCGCCCATCAGCCAAACGAAATGCGTCCCCGGGGATTCCTTGAGCAGCCAGGCAATCGTATCGCACGAATATTTCGTGCCGATGACGGTCTCGAACCCGGTGACATCGATGCGCGGGTGATCGGCGAGCGCCACCGCCTGCGCCATGCGCTCTTCCAGCGGCGGCAGGCCGCGCGCGTCCTTGAGCGGATTCCCGGGCGTCACCATCCACCACAGCCGGTCGAGTTGCAGGCGCTTCATTGCCAGCAGGCTGACCGCGCGATGCGCCTCGTGCGGAGGATTGAACGAGCCGCCGAAAAGCCCGATCCGCATGCCCGCACCATGAGGCGGCAGCGTCACGCGCGGTGCGGTGACGCTCTTGACCAATGTGCGCGGCGGAGAATTGCCGGGCTTCATCGCGGCGCCACTCCGTCCAGCGTCACGGCCGGAT
>JAEVZN010000405.1 GCA_023392205.1 Pseudomonadota bacterium | reverse complement strand
CCGGGCGCTCGTTCAGCACCACGCGGCGGCCGCCGGCATCCATTTCAAGATATCGCGAATAGGCCCAGCCTTGCGTGCCGCGATAATCCACCTGGCACCACAGGCTGCCCTGGATGCAGCCCAGAACCTCGGCGCTCCTGTTGTCCTGGATATGGCCGAGGACCGGGTATTCGGGTCCGGGTCCGGAGCGGATATTCAGGTCGGTGGTCGCTGTGGCGGTGGTTTGCGCCTGTGCGGGGCCGGCGATGGCGAGCGCCAGCAGGGCGGCCGGCAGGGTCATGTGTTTCAGATTCGGTGTCATGTGATCCTCAAATGTCGATGTGATGAAGCACGGAAACGAAACGTCCCGGTTGCTGTGGCGTTCCGGTTCCGCCGATTGCCCGGCCGGCGACGAGCCGCTAGGTTCCGGTTCCGCGCGGGGCGTTGCGTCCCGTCGCTTTCAGAAAAAATCTGTCGGAGGTCTCATGCTGCGCGCGTCCCTGGCCTGCCTCGCACTTTTCCTGACCACAGGTCTTGTCACGGCCCAGCCGGCCGCGCCCGACGGCAGCCGCATGAAGCGGATCGTCGACACCGGCACGATCAAGCTCGGCTATCGCGCGGCGGCGGCGCCGTTCTCCTTTGTCACCGACACGAAGGAGCCGGCCGGTTACACGGTCGATCTTTGCAAGCTCGTGGTGGAACGCATCCGCAAGACGCTCGGCAAGCCACTTGCCGTCGAATGGGTCGAGGTAACCACGGCGAACCGCTTCGAGCAGGTGTCGTCGGGCAAGGCCGATCTGGAATGCGGGTCGAGCACGATCACGCTGTCGCGCATGGAGCAGGTGGATTTCTCCTCGGTGATCTTCGTCGAGAGCACCGGCGCGGTGGTCAAGGCGAATTCGGGCATCGCCAAGGCGGCCGATCTCGCAGGCCGCAAGATCGCGGTCGCCTCCGGGACCACCAACGAGCGCGCGCTGGCCGACCTGATCGCGGCCGGAACGCTGAAGGCGACGCTGGTGCCGGTGAAGGATCGCGAGGCCGGCATCGCCGCCTTCGAGAAGGGCGAGGCCGATGCCTATGCAAGCGACAAGCTGTTGCTGGTCGGCGCCCGCTTCACCGATGCACGCGCCATCACCATGCTGCCGGACGATCTGTCCTACGAGCCCTACGGCATCGTGCTGCCGCGCGGCGACTGGGCGCTGCGGCTGGCGGTGAATGCGGCTTTGTCGGACATCTTCGTCAGCGGAGAGATTGCCGGCGTGTTCGGCAAATGGTTCGACCAGATCGGCCTGAAGCCCGGCCCGTTGCTGCTGGCCGCGTTCCGGCTGGGCGCCATCCCGCGCTGACAAATCGAATGTTCCGGGCGAGATTGCCTTAACCAAGCCGCAATGGTGAACGCGAAATTCGCCTGCCGTTCAGAAAGGCGGCAGGTGCGCGATGCTAGCGTCGTACCGATGCCGATCGGGCAGCAAACATCGCGTCTTCGCGCCGGAGCATGACATGCGCAAAATCCTGATGATCCTCACAATGGCGGCAAGCCTTGCCGCCGCAACTCTGTACACACCGAACACCGCACAGGCCGGTTGCCGCGGCTGCTGGGCCGGCGCCGGAATCGCGGCCGGCGTCCTTACCGGCATCGCCATCGCGCAGGCCAACCCGTATCGCTATGGATACGGATACCGGCCCGCCTATTACCAGCCGGCCTATTACGGTTATGGCCCCTATTACGCGCCGCGCTATTACGCCCCGCCGCGTTACTACGCGCCCCGCTATTACGCGCCGCGTTACTATGCGCCGCGTCGTTACTACGCGCCGCGCTATCGCTATTATCAGCCGCGCCGCTATTACTGGTAGGCGTTATCGGAAATCGCGGCCGCGCCCTCCGTTGAACCGGCGCGGCCCGCGATCCTGAAAGCGTGGGTTGCGCGGCCCGGTTTGCGCATGCGGATGGCGGCCTGGTGGCGGGCGCCCGGTATGCGGCGGTGGCCTTCGGTTGCCGAAATCCGGCGGACGGGGCCGGCCGGGACGGCCTTCGGGTCTGCATCGGCACGGCGCCGGCACCACCTTGACCACCTCATAGGGCACCTTCACCTCACGCACGACTTCCCGTACCACGGTGCGGATCTCCGGCGGCGAGGGCACCCGCACTTCCTTGACGACCTCTTTCACCACCGTACGGATTTCCGGCACCTTCACTTCGCGCACGACGGTGCGGATCTGCGGCGCGCGGTCCTGCGCATTGCCCTGATCGTTTCCTTCTGCATTGGCCGACAATCCGAGCACCGGCGACAGCGAACGCGCAAACGACCCGCGCGCCTTCGCCCGTTCTTCCATGCGCCGTGCGGTTTCGGCCAGATCGCTGTCCGGATAGCGGGCGAGGAAGGCGGCGAAGGCGTCCGGCGTATTCAGCGTCATCGCTTCCAGCCATGCGGTCATTTCCTGACGCCGCTCGAAGATTGCACGAATCTCTACAGCGCGCGGATCGTCCGCATAGAGCGCGAGATATTGCTCGTAGATGACGACAATGTCCTCGCGCAGAGCGAGGTCGTAGGCGCGCTGTGGCGACAGCGCCTGCAACTCCTTGCGCCACGTCTGCGCATCCTTGTCGGCCGCCTTGCCGCCACGCGGATCGGGTCTTGGCATGCCGTTGCCGGCAAAGAACGCAAACGGCTCGGTCAGCGCCGAGACTTCCCAGGGCGTCTGCCGTCCCTGCGTCGCGCCATGCACGGACAGCCGCACGGTCTTCAGCACCTGTTCGATCGGCAGGCCCGGCTCCTTCGCCGATTTCAGCAGCGCCGCGGCGAAGGGCGACAGACTGCCGATGCCGTCATCGGCCGTGGTGCCGGGCGAGGTCGAATAGGCGAGCAGTGTTCCGGCCGGGGCATTGACCAGCGCCAAGCCGCGCGGTGCGCCCTTTGCGATATCGGCAAACGGATTGTTGCGGCAGGCATCGAGCAGCACGATGCGCGAGCGGCTCTTCACATTCTCCAGCATGTTCATGAGATCGGCGAGCCGCAGCGATTCCAGCGGCACGTCGCTCTCGCGGGCGATATTGGCATCCACCGGGACAAGATAATTCTCGCCATCGACCTGCAGTCCGTGGCCTGCGAAATAGATCAGTGTGACGGTGTCGTCGGGCTTGCCGGCCATGCGGGTGGTGAAATAGCGGATCGCCCTGCTCATGCTAGTCTTGTCGAGATCGAGCGCGGTGGTCACCTCGAAACCCGCCTCGTTGAGCAGGGCGGTGACGGCCTTGGCATCGCGCGAGGGATTTTCGAGCGGCGTGACGGTCTGGTATTTCGAATTGCCGATGACCAGCGCAAAGCGCTCCTTGGCTACGGCGTGAATCGAAAATGCCGCCGATACGACGAAGCTGAATGCAATCGCGGTGACGAAACGAAGCATGGCATTCTCCCACGTGCGGTTCTTGTCCACGTGACGATGGGGGTGCAGCTTTGGCCGGCGGCACAAAGGTGTGCGTCCGGAGCACGGGCCTGTATCTGGGTCGCGCCGCCCGGCGATCGGGTTCACAGGCGCGGACCGGCAACTTTCACAATGCAATTCGTCAGGCGCCGTCACTCTAACAGCCGCGAGCGGCGGCGTCGCGGGCCGCTTGCCAGCGGCCCGGTAATGTTGGCACAGAGCGCGGGTGACAGATTCTGCTCCCCACAATGCGGCAATCGCAGCCATTATCGGCGCCGGCCCGGCTGGGCTGATGGCGGCGGACAGGCTTGCGCGATCCGGCGCTCACGTCATCGTGTATGAGCGGATGCCCTCGGCCGGCCGGAAATTCCTGATGGCGGGACG
>JAEVZN010000235.1 GCA_023392205.1 Pseudomonadota bacterium | reverse complement strand
CGCGCAGGTGATCGGCATCTCGGTCAAGCGTGTCTACGCCATGACCGCCGGCATCGGCATGGCCTGCGCCGGGGCCGCCGGCGCCCTGATCTCGCCGATGTTCGACACGCAGCCATTCCTGGCGACCGATTTCACCCTCATCGCCTTCATCATCGTGATTGTCGGCGGACTCGGCAGCATGACCGGGGCGCTGTTCGGTGGCGTGCTGATCGGTCTGGCCGAGGCGATTGCGGCGCTCGCATTCTCGCCCTCGCTCAAAACCCTGTTCTCCTACGCGCTGCTCGTCTTTGTGCTGCTGCTGCGCCCCAATGGCCTTTTCGGGGAGCGCGAGCGCTCATGAAAACGCTGGCATCTGTCTGGCCGGCGCTGGCCTTTTTCGCCTTTCTCGCGGCGATCGGGTTCATGCTCGACTCGTTCTGGCAGAGCCTGCTCACACTTGTCTTTTTCTATGCATTCATGGGCATGACCTGGAACCTGATGATGACGGCGGGTCTGCTGTCTCTCGGTCACGCCTTGTTTCTTGGGCTTGGCGCCTACAGCACCGCCGTCCTTTCTCAAACCTATGGATGGAGTCCTTGGGTCGCTCTCGCAGGCGGAGCGATACTTTGCACGGTAATCGGAATGGCGATTACCTGGATCGGCGTTAGATATTCGGTGAAGGGGGTACATTTTGCTCTGCTCACCATCGCGTTCGCCGAATTCACCCGCGTGGTGTTCGACAACTGGGGGCTCGTGGGCGGCACTGGCGGATATTTTCTCAGAGCTATAAATCCCGAAACCAACAATCCGCTCGAAAGCCTGCGTGGCGGCACCCTCTATTTCTATCTTGCTTTCCTCGCCATCACCATCGCTGCCTATCTCATCGTCGCATTTCTGATGAACTCGCGTTGGGGCTTTCGCTGGCGCGCGCTACATGAAGACGAAGAAGCTGCGCGGGCGATGGGCGTACCGGCATTGCGCAGCAAAATTTTTGTCGTCGCCGTTAGCGCAGGGCTCGCTGGCGTTGGTGGCGGATTAATGGGCCTGATGCAAGGCAGCCTGTTTCCCGATTCGATCATGGGGCTTCGGTTCTCCATCGAAGTCCTGATCGCGCCGATCATTGGCGGCTTGGGGACGCTGTTCGGTCCGATCGTTGGTGCCTTCTTCGTTGTGCCTATCATGGAGGCCTCCAACGTGCTCGGTCAGAGCACTGGCCTGTTCGGGCTCAACACATTGATCTACGGCGTTATCATCCTGCTCGTCATTACCTTCCTGCCCGAAGGCATCTGGCCGCGCGTCGTGCGTTACCTGAGAACAAGGGAGCGCAGGTAATGCTTGCGGTTCGTAATCTCACCAAAGCGTTCCGCGGACTGGTTGCGGTCAAGGACGTGAACTTCGACGTTCGCGAAGGCGAGATTCTTGCGGTGATAGGCCCAAATGGGGCTGGAAAGACCACCTGTTTCAATCTTATCGCAGGCGCTCTTACGCCTACCGGCGGTGAAGTCACATTCAAGGGTGAGCGTATCTCCGGTATGAAGCCGGAAGACATCGCGGGTCGTGGCGTGATCCGTACCTTTCAGATCGTTCGCCCGATGCGTGGCATGACGGTTCTTGAGAACGCAATGATCGGCGCTTTCTGCCGCACCGCGAATGTAAGCGAGGCTGCGGATATTGCCCTGTCTTCGCTTGCGCGATTCGATCTGCGGCAAAAGGCGGACATGTCCGCCGCAAGCCTGACGCTGCCCGACCGCAAGATGCTGGAGCTTGCCCGCGCGGTCGCGGCACAGCCAAAGCTGCTCCTGCTCGATGAGGTCATGGCGGGTCTGCGGCCATCAGAGGGTGATGGGATCGTGGCCGCCATCAAGGATTTGCATGCCTCGGGGATCACCGTCCTGCTGATCGAGCATGTCATGCGCGTAGTCATGGCGTTGGCCCAGCGGGTTGTGGTGCTGCATCACGGCGAGAAGATCGCCGAAGGCACGCCGGCCGAAGTCGGCCGCGACCGCAACGTGATCGAAAGCTACCTTGGCAAGAGGGCAAAACTCGCATGAGCGCGCTCTTGCAGGTCGAGAATCTCGAAGTCAGCTATGGCGAAGCACGTGCGCTCAACGGAATCTCGTTCGAACTCGAACGCGGCAGCCTATTCGCCATCGTCGGTTCGAACGGCGCCGGCAAGACGTCGCTGGTGCGTTCGATCGGCGGAATGTTGCGGCCAAGGGCCGGTCGCATCGTGTTCGATGGCGTCGATACGACGAATCTCGATTCCAGTGCGACATGCGAACTCGGGATCGGCCAAGTGGCGGAGGGCCGGCAGATCTTTCCGTCGCTGTCGGTCGAGGAGAATCTGGTGCTGGGCGGCGCATTGAAGCGCGCTGCCGCACGCCGCCGGGAAAACTTCGAGCGTGTCTATACGATGTTCCCGAAGCTCAACGAGCGGCGCGACCAGAAGGCCGGAACGCTATCGGGCGGCGAGCAGCAGATGCTGGCGATCGGCAGATGCCTGATGAGCGACCCGCGGCTGATCATGTTCGACGAACCGTCGCTCGGCCTGTCGCCGATGATGGTGGAACTGGTATTCGACGCGATTGTCACGTTGAAGACATCCGGAATGTCGATCCTGCTGATCGAGCAGAATGTCGCCGAGTCGCTGGAAATCGCCGATTTCGCGGCTGTACTCGAGAATGGAACAATTGCCTTCAGTGGCGCAGCCGACCTCATTAAGGACGACGAACGAATTCAGAGCGCCTATCTGGGCCTATGACGCGTGGGATGGTCGGCCAAAGTTCGGGTCCGAGGAATCGTCCCCATTGTTTACGCACAAGCTCGCGGTTACAGGAGGGTTGCAGTCACCGTTTTCCACCCGGCTTCGCAAGACTCGATCAGATATCTCGATTTTTACATTCACCGCCGGAAGCGCTTTAATCTAAAATCGCGCGGACAGGGCGATTGAAGTGTACCCTAATGCACAAGCGGGCAATCTAATAAACTATGGCTATGTTGAAATTTTTGCTTAGTAAGCGGGTGGTCGGGGGTTCAAATCCCTCCGCCGGCACCATCCTGTCATTCCGGATATCCGGGTCGCCATGCCGACAAGAACCTGAGATGTCTCGCGTCCCGCGTTGCTGGAAATCCAGAGCATGACTCATCATCATCGCGTCCTCATCGCCGGCGGCGGGATCGGCGGGCTTGTCACCGCGCTGACGCTGCACCAGATCGGCGTCCCCTGTATTGTGTTCGAAGCCGCGCGGGAGATGCGCCCGCTCGGGGTCGGCATCAATCTGCAACCCAATGCCGTGCGCGAACTTTACGATCTCGGTATCGGACAAGCGGAGCTGGATCGCGTCGGCCTGCCGGCAAGGGAATGGGCGCTGGTCGGCCTGAACGGCAACGACATCTATTCCGAAACGCGGGGGCTGTTCGCCGGCTATCGCTGGCCGCAATATGCGGTGCATCGTGGCCGTTTCCACATGCTGCTGCATGACAAGGCGATCGAAAGGATGGGTCCGCAGGCCGTGCGCCTCGGTGCGCGCGTGACAGGCTATCGCAAGAACGCCGATGGCAGCGTGACGGCGCTGATCGAATCCGCCGACGGCACCTTCTATGAAGAAACAGGCGCGCTTCTGATCGGCGCCGACGGCATTCATTCCGCGATCCGCGCGCAGATGCATCCCGATCAGCCGCCGATCCATTGGGGCGGCGCGGTGATGTGGCGCGGCACGACGCTGGCGAAGCCGATCCGCACGGGCTCGTCCTTCGTGGGACTTGGCACGCATCGGCACAGGGTAGTGATTTATCCGATCTCGCATCCCGATCCGCAGACCGGGCTGGCGATGATCAACTGGATCGCCGAAGTCACACTCGATAACAGCGAGGGCTGGAAACAGCTCGGCTGGTTCCGGCAGGTGGAGATTTCCGACTTCGCGCATCACTTCGATGACTGGGTCTGGGACTGGCTGGATGTGCCCGCGCTTCTGCGGCAGGCGGACAGCGCGTACGAGAATCCGATGATTGATCGCGATCCGGAGCCGACATGGCAGGACGGTCCGGTGCTGCTGCTCGGCGATGCCGCGCATGCGATGTATCCGACCAGCTCCAACGGCGCGAGCCAGGCGATTGTCGATGCGCGGGTTCTCGGCGCGGAGATGATTTCGCATGGCGTGACGCCCGCGGCGCTCAAGGCCTATGACGACGCGCTGTGCGGTCCGATCTCGCAGGTGATCCTGCGCAATCGCGGCGCGGGCCCGTTCGGACTGTTGAATCTCGTCGATGACCGCTGCGGCGGCACGTTCGACAACATCGACGACGTGATCCCGCCGAAGGAGCGCGCGGACTTCATGGCCGGCTACAAATCCGCCGCGGGGTTCGCGATCGAAACGCTCAACAAGGCGC
>JAEVZN010000189.1 GCA_023392205.1 Pseudomonadota bacterium | reverse complement strand
CCCATGTCATGCAGGCAATCGAAAAAGCAGATCAGGTCATAGTCGCGGCCGGGAAAGCTGTCGGCCCTGGCGACCGCGAATTGTACCCGGTCCGCCACGCCGGCATCATGCGCCGCGCGCCGCGCCGCCGCGATCGAATCCGGATGCGCGTCGAAGCCGGTGAATCTGCTGGACGGGAAGGCCTTCGCCATCAGCACGGTCGAATGGCCATGTCCGCATCCGATATCGACCACGCTGGCGCCGGCCGTAAGCTTGTCCACCACGCCGTCCAGCGCCGGCAGCCATTCCTGCACCAGGCTGCCGCGATAGGCGTTGCGATAGAAGGCCGCCACGCCGCAATAGAGCCTGTCGTCATGCTCGCCCCAGCTCACGCCCCGGCCGCTGCGCATGGCGTCGCGCGATGTCTCCTCGTCGGCCCACATCGAGGCGACCACCTGCCAGGCATGCGGCAGGAAGACCGGGCTTGTGTCGTCGGCAAGGATCGCCGCCTGCTCCGGCGTCAGTTCGTAGGTGCCGGAGGCGGGATGATAGTCGACATAACCGCCCGCAACCTGGGCGTTGAGCCATTCGCGCACATAGCGTTCGGCGCAATGGCTGCGGCGCGCCACCTCGTGGGAATTCAGCGGGCCTGCGCCCGCCATCGCCCGGTACAGGCCGAGCTTGTCGCCAAGGCTGACCATGACGCCGCCATAGCCGGCCGAAAGATCGCCGAACAGGCGTCCTACCAGTGCATCGAGTTTGTGGTGATCGATGTCCATCGCGTTGTCCTCGCATTGCCTGCAATACTCCGCGCCCGATGCGCGGCTGCTGTTGCGACATTGCGCATGCGGGTACAGGCGCAGCGAGTGTCGGACTGGCCACCAGCGGTTCATTCGTGCCAAACTGGGAAATGCCCGGTCAGGCGCGTCCGTTGCACATCAGCCTTGTCGCCATTCCCGAGGCGGCGATCTCCACCTTGACCGGTCTTTACGATGTCCTGCGGGCCTTCGACCTGCTCGGGACATCCGACCCGTCGCTGCCCGCAACACCTCCGTTCGTGGTCGAGATCGTGGCCGTTGCGCCGGGCGACATCGCGCTTGCGAGCGGATTGCCGGTCCGCGCCTCACGCGGCATCGCCGATATTGCGGCGACGGATATCGTGATCGTCCCGTCGCTGGTGGTCGGCGCCGAAGGCTGGATCCGTGGCCGTCACCCGGAGCTGGTCGACTGGATCGCCCGGATGCACAAGCAGGGCGCGCTGCTCTGTTCGGCCTGTTCGGGAATCTTTCTGCTCGCCGAGACCGGGCTGTTCGACGGGCATCCGAGCACGGTGCATTGGGGTTATGCGGACCACATGAAAAAAGCGTTTCCGGCCATCCCGCTATTCCCCGACAAGGTGCTCATGGTGTCGGGCGAGCGCGAACAATTGATCACGTCCGGCGCCTCCAATACCTGGCACGACCTCGTGCTCTATCTGATGGTCCGCTTTGTCGGCACGACCGCTGCGCAGAGTGTGGCGCGCTTCTTTGCCCTGCAATGGCATCACGACGGTCTTGCGCCCTTCATCGTGTTCGAGGGCCGCAAGGATCATGGCGACGCCGTCGTCGCCGATGCGCAGGACTGGTTGATGCAGCATTTCTCCGTGGCGAGTCCGGTGGAGGAGATGGTGCGCCGCTCCACCCTTGCCGAGCGTACCTTCAAGCGCCGCTTCACCGCCATGACAGGGCTGCCGCCGATCGAGTATGTGCAAAGATTGCGTGTGGAGGATGCCAAGCGTCGGCTGGAGCGGACGGATGCGCCGATCGACAAGATCGCCTGGCAGGTCGGCTATGAGGATTCCGGATTTTTCCGCAAGGTCTTCCGGCGGCTGACCGGACTGACGCCCGGCGCCTATCGGCGGCGCTTCCAGATCCCGGATTATGCGCAACCGGCACGGCGTGCCGCGGCCGCCTCAAAGTCCGGCGCGCAGCTTGTCGAATAGCGGATTGTCCTGCGTGAACACGTAATCGATCTCGCTGACCGAGATCGCCTGCGCGCCCTTTTCGCGCAGAAAATCCGCCAGCGCGAAGACCTGACCGGGCGGACAATGCAATGTCAGCATGCCCGACGAGGTCGGCCCGCCGAACGGCGTGACGATGCCGAAACGCTCGCGCGCCAGCGCCAGCCGGGCATCGTCGCAGCCTTTGAAGCGCGTGCGCATCTCGCGATAGGCATGCGCGCGCTCCTGTGCGGCGATGCGGTCGAGAATCGTGCGCGCAGTATTGAGGGTGGCGGCGTCCCATGTTGCGGCGCGCGCAGCGACGAGGTTGGCCTGAGAGCGCAGCATCACGCCGTCGTCGATCACTTTCAGCGCATTGGCGGTCAGCGTGTTGCCGGTGGTGGTGATGTCGACGATCATTTCGGCACTGCCCGCTGCCGGTGCGCCTTCGGTGGCGCCGAGGCTTTCGACGATGCGGTAATCGGTAATGCCGCGCTCGGCGAAAAACGCGCGCGTCAGGTTCACATATTTGGTCGCCACCCGCATCTTGCGGTCGTGGCGGATGCGGAAGGCGGTCGCGCCATCGTCGAGATCGGCCATGCTGCGCACGTCGATCCAGGCCTGCGGCACCGCCACCACCACATTCGCAAAGCCGAAGCCGAGCGCATCCAGCAGGATCACGCGCGCTTCCGCATCCGGCATCATCTCGCGCACCAGATCCTCGCCGGTGATGCCCAGATGCGCCGCGCCCTGCGCGAGCTGCGCGGTGATTTCGCCTGCGGAGAGATAGGCAATCTCGACTCCGTCGAGGCCTTCGATGGTGCCGCGATAGTCGCGGGCGCCGCGCGGTTTGACGAGCCGGAGCCCGGCGCGGGCGAAGAAGGCTTCCGTATTCTCCTGCAACCGCCCCTTGGCGGGCACGGCGATGATCAGCGGCGCATTCGCCATGGTTGCGTCGATGCTCATGGCTGCGCTCCTTCGGTCAGGCGCGCAATCCAGATCGAGAAGCCGACCGCCGGGATGGGCGAGGGCGCGCCGAGCTGGGTGAGCAGATCGTCATAGCGGCCGCCGGCGACCAGCGGTTCGCCGCTGCCGTTTTCGGTCAGTTCGAATACGAAGCCGGTGTAATAATCCATGCCGCGTCCAAACGAGGACGAGAAGGCGATCGTTTCGAGATCGATCCCGCGATCGGCCAAAGCGCGATTGCGCGCATCGAACAGATCGAGCGACGGTGTGAGCAGCAAGCCGCCGTCGCTGGCGATCTCCCGCATGGCTGCGGAGGCTTCCAGTGGATTGCCGGACACCGCCAGGAAGCGTTCGACCAGGGTCCGCGTATAGGGCGGCAGCGACGCCGAGGCGCCGAGCGTGGATTGTTCGAGAAAGCGGTCGGCAATCTCGGCGGCCGAACGTCCGCCGACCGTGGTGATCCCGGCAATCGACAGGAGGTCGGTCACCAGCGCATGCGCGGCCTTCGGATCGGAGCCGGCCATGGCGGCGAGCACGCCCTGATATTCAGGCTTGCCATTGGCGGTGCCGAGCGTGAGCCGGTCGAGATCCTGGACGAGCGAGGCCTTGCGGTTGAAATCCTTGGTCAACCGCCGCTTCCACGCCGGGCCCAGATCGAGCGCGGAGACCAGCGCCATATACAGCCCGACATCGCCGATACGGATCTGCGGCGCGCCGTGCCCGAAATGCGCGACTGCCTCCAGCCCGAGCGCCAGCATCTCGGCATCGGCCGCGGCCCGGTCATTGCGGCCGAAGGATTCGATGCCGCCCTGCAGAAATTCGCCGGGCAGGTGGCCACGGTCGCGGAAAACCGGACCGAGATAGCAATAGCCCTTCGCCGCACCCGCCTGCGGGGAGGCAAGATAATCGCGTGACACCGGAATGGTAAAATCCGGCCGCAGGCAGAGGTCTTCCCCGGCGCGGCCCCCGGTCAGGAACATGCGGCCGCGAATATCCTCGCCCGACAGGTCGAGAAACGGCTCCGCCGGCTGCAGGATGCCCGGATGCGCCCGCGCATAGCCTGCGCTCTCATAGGCGGAGAGCAGAGTCTCGGCCCGCGGGTCGGGCGTCAGGGCGGGAAAGACATCGGGCATGGCGAACGTGCAGCTTCTGCTTGAAGGAGTTTTGGGGCCTTGCAGCCCGCAGGTTGGAGCCGGCAGGTTGGGGCCTGTAGCACGGGCGGGCGCAGGTTTCGACATCCGGGGAAAGGCGCGCTTAACGGGCAGCAGCGCGGCCGGACAGCGTTAACACATGCTGAACAACCCAGAGGGGAACAAATTTTGGATCATCACAAAAAATAAGGATTTACCGCACAGGATGGAACACTGGCAATTGAAGCAGCATGATGGGCGTTCCTCTTACGCACGAGATGGTCGAGGCATTTTTCGAGGCTTATTCAGGCCGCGAGATCAGCCGCATCGGCGATTTCCTGACCGATGACGTGGACTGGCGCTTCATTGGGCCGGTGGACGTCTTCCCGTTCTGCGGCGAGCGGCACGGCAAGGACGCCGTCGTCACGCATCTGACCAAGCGGGTGCCGTCGGTCTTCAGCATGCGGCGCCTTCAACCTGAAGAGACGATCATCGACGGCGACAAGGTCGCATTGTTCTCGATGGTGACGGCCGTGCAGCAGGGGACCGGCCGCATCATGACCTATCACTGCGCCTTTTTCATCACCTTCCGCGATGGCAAGGTCTGCGCACTCACGTCGATTGCCGACACCTTCAGCGTGATCGAGCAGATGATCGGCCCCCGCTGCGCGGCGCTAATGCCGCTGCAAAGCGACGAGACCGGCAACATGGTGACGTTGTGACGCCTGAGACTGTGCCCGTCGTCCTGCCGAAAACCGCGGCCGGCGAAGACGCGCCCGCCTGGGTGCGGGATTTCTATGAGGCCTATCTGTCCAGCGATCCGGCGCGGCTGGAAAACATCCTGCATCCCGACGTGAGCTGGCTGATTTCCGGCCCGGCCGATCAGATGGATATCTTCGGGCTGCGGCGCGGCCGCGCCGAGGTGCTCGAACTGAAGACGCGAATCGGTCCCTGCTTCCAGCGGCTGGTCGCCTTCGACATCGAGCAGGTGGTGGTGCAAGGCGAGCGCGCGGCCACGTTCGGTCGTCTTCGTTCGCTCCAGCGCGAGACCCGGCGGCCGATCGGCTTCGCCTTTTCGCATTTCATGCGCTTTGAGGGCGGGCAGCTCGTCTCGATGCGTGCGGTGGTCGATTCCTACGACGCCGTGCAGCAGATTTTCGGCGTCCCGCTGGCGATGAGCCCGGATGCGGGCCTGGTGCCGCTGCTGCCGGGTGATATCGCGATGGTCTGACGGAGCGTCAGCGTTCTCAGGCGGTCATCGTGCGCACGCCGTGGCGGGCGAGCACTTCCTGCACGGTCTTCACCAGCTGGTCGCGCGGAACCTTGCGCTGCGCCTGCGCCTGCTTCTGCAGATGTTCCTCGCGGCCTTTTTCCAGTTTCGACAATTCGGCACCCAGCACCAGATCCTTCACCACCACCTGTTCGCCCGCCGGGTCGTTCTTCTCGTCACCGCCCTGAATGATGACGCAGGGGGCGTTGCGCTTGTCGGCATATTTCATTTGCGGATTGAACTTTCCGGAACCGAGATACATTTCGGCGCGGATGCCCGCCTCACGCAGCTCCGCCACCATGCGCTGATAGTCTGTGATTCGATCTGAATCGAAAACCGTGACGACAACAGGGCCGAAAGTTTCCTGTGCATCGCGCTTGCCGATCAGCGCCAGTGCGGCCTGGAGTCGCGACACGCCGATGGAGAATCCGGTCGCCGGCACCGGCTCGCCGCGAAAGCGCGACACGAGTCCGTCATAGCGCCCGCCGCCACCGACCGAGCCGAAGCGCACGGGGCGGTTCTTTTCGTCTTTTGTTTCGAGCACCAACTCCACCTCGTAATCCGGGCCGGTGTAATATTCGAGGCCGCGCACGACGGAGGGATCGATGCGGATGCGGTCAATGCCGTAACCTGCGGCTCTGACCAGATTCCAAATAGCTACTAGTTCATCGAGGCCCCCGGTTGCCGAGACGTTTCCATGAAACGAGGATTGCATTTCATTGACGATGTACCAATCAGCTAGGTCGGCATCGCTCACGTTCTTTGGCAAAGATTCGGCGCGAAGAATTTCTCCGCTGACTTTTTGGGAGACAGAGGCAAAATTCATGATTCCGAGTATTTGATCGGTCGTGAGTCCTGCACCCGTTGTGAAATCGCCGCTTTCGTCTTTGCGGCCATCGCCCAGGAGTTGCTCGACTCCTTTCGCGCCCAACCGATCGAACTTATCGATCGCGCGAAGCACCGTAAGCCGCTTGCCTGCATTCTCGTCGCCACCGAGTCCAATCGACTCAAGCACCCCAACCAGCACCTTGCGGTTATTCACCTTCACCACATACTCGCCGCGCTTGAAACCGAGCGCTTCCATGGCATCCGCGGCCATCATGCAGATCTCGGCATCGGCCGCCATCGAGGCCGAGCCCACCGTATCCGCATCGAACTGCATGAATTGCCTGAAGCGGCCGGGACCGGGCTTTTCGTTGCGAAACACCCAGCCCTCGCGATAGCTGCGATAGGGCTTGGGCAGCGCGTCGAAATTCTCCGCCACATAGCGCGCCAAGGGCGCGGTGAGGTCATAGCGCAGCGAGAGCCATTGCTCGTCGTCGTCCTGGAACGAGAACACGCCCTCGTTCGGACGGTCGAGATCGGGCAGGAACTTGCCCAGCGCGTCGGTAAATTCGATGGCCGGGGTCTCGACCGGATCGAAGCCGTACAACTCGTAGACCGCGCGGATTTTTTCCAGCATCGCGCGCGTGGAGGCGAGATCGGCCGGCCCCCGGTCAACCAGCCCGCGCGGCAGCCGCGCCTTCACTTTGTTCGTTTTTTCGGTCATGTCGGTTGCATGTTCCTGCAGGTCGCGGGCGTCGTAACAGCCCATGTAATACGCCGCAAACTCTTCTTATCCCTCCCCTGAAAGGGGAGGGACGGCCGTTCGAGCGCAGCGAGAATGGGCGGGGAGGGGTCAAATCGGACGAGGGGCCCCCCCCCCCGCGGCGGCGGGGGCGCCCCACC
>JAEVZN010000138.1 GCA_023392205.1 Pseudomonadota bacterium | reverse complement strand
ATTGAGGCGATGGATCTCATCGATGAACAGCACATCGCGCTCTTCGAGATTGGTGAGGAGCGCTGCGAGATCCCCCGCCTTGGAGATCACCGGCCCCGACGTCGCGCGGAAATTCACGCCCAGTTCGCGCGCCACGATCTGCGCGAGCGTGGTTTTGCCCAGGCCCGGCGGCCCAACGAACAGCACATGATCCAGCGCGTCGCCCCGTGCGCGAGCCGCCTTGATGAAGATGTCGAGATTGCCGCGCGCCTTTTCCTGTCCGACAAAATCGGAAAGGCGCTGCGGACGCAGCGAGGCATCGGCATCGTCGTCGCGGCGTTCGGCAGATACAAGGCGCTGCGCGCTCACACGGTCCCCCGCGTATATTTGTTCGGCAGCAATTCGCCGATCGGCACCGCCGACGGCGTCGGGCCGTTCGGCACAATGACCCGGGCATTCGGATCGTAATCGTGGATCAGTTCGCGGCAGGAGCCGCAGGGCGATACCACACGGATATGCTGGTCGGCCTCGTGCGGGCGCGGGTGGCGCACCGCCACGATGGTCTCGATGCCATGATCGCCGCTTTCGGTGATGGACCGGCCGATGGCTATCGCTTCGGCGCAGACCGCCATACGGCCGAGATAGGCGTCGATATTGACACCCGTGATCACGCGCCCGTCGCGCGTGCGCAAGGCGGCACCCACCTCCTGCCACTCGTTGCGATAGCGCTTCGCGATGGCCTCGCTTGCCGCAGCAATCAGTTCAAGATCCTCCTCGCTCAACGTCGTCACACTTGCACCCTGATCTTGCACCCTTGCTTGCAGCCGCTCTTGCACTCTAACTTGCCAATTCCTTGAGGCCGAGACGGATCAGCATCGCCGTATCCGCCCCCTCGCCCGCTTCCCGCGACGCCGCTGCAATCGCGGCCGCAGCTTGCGGCTGACCATAGCCCAGATTGACCAAAGCGGAGACGGCATCGCGAACGGGCTGCGGTGCCCGCCCCTCGTCCACAGAACCGGAGAGCCGCACCAAAGCCGGATCGACCTCGGCAAAAGCGGGAGCCTTGTCCTTCAACTCCGTCACGATGCGTTCGGCCACTTTCGCGCCAACGCCGGGGCTTCGCGAGATGGCGGCCTTGTCACGCAAGGCTATGGCATTCGCGAGATCGGCAGGCTTCAACGTGCCAAGCACCGCCAGCGCCACCCGCGCGCCCACGCCCTGTACGGTCTGCAAGAGTCGAAACCATTCCCGCTCCAGATCGCCGGCAAAGCCGAACAACTTGATCTGGTCCTCACGGACATAGGTTTCGATCGACAGGGTCGCTCCCTCTCCGGCGGCCGGCAGCCCCTGCAAGGTCCGCTGCGAGCAATGCACCTGATAACCGACACCCTGCACATCGAGGATGACGTAATCCTCGCCGTAGGAATCGATGATACCCTTGAGCTTGCCGATCATGCGGGCCGGTTTTCCGTATAGTCCAAAGGATCGAATCGCCTGCCTTGGCGTTATGGCACGTTACGCTTCCAGCGGTGAATTGAGAAAGATAGCCATTCGTGGTCACCAAACCGAAGGATTTGCGGACCGGCCGGCCGCTCTGGCCGGGTCGCCGGGCGCCTGCCCTTGCCATCCGCAAACTTGAGGGCGACATCGAAGCCGATGTGCTGGTGATCGGCGCCGGCATTACCGGGGCCATGATCGCGGACAATCTGGTCGAGGCGGGCCGCAAGGTCGTTGTTGTCGACCGCCGCCCGCCGGCCAGCGGATCGACATCGGCCAGCACGGCTCTGGTGCAATACGAGGTCGACACGCCGCTCAGCCTGCTCACCCGCAAGATCGGACGCGATCCGGCCATCCGCGCCTGGCGGCGCTCGCGGCTTGCGGTGGAAGCCGTCGCAGCGCGTCTGCACGAATTGTCGGTGCCGGATGTGGTCCGGCGCGACAGCCTCTATCTGGCCGGCAATGCTCTGGATGCCGACGGGCTTGCGCGTGAACATCGCGCACGCCGGGTCGCGGGATTGCCGGATTGTCTGCTGTCGCGCAAGGTCCTGAAAGAGCGGTTTGGCATCGCGCGGTCGGCCGGGTTGCTGGGATATGGCAATCTCGCCATCGATCCGCGCAAGACAACACTGGCCTTGCTGGCCAACGCCATCGATAAGGGCGCGCGACTTTATTCGCCCGTCACCATCGCCGATATCGATTGCCGCGCACGCGGCGCAATGGCCATGACAGGACAGGGCCACAGGATCACCTGCCGCCATCTGATCTTTGCGACCGGCTATGAATGGCCGCAGGACATTCCCGTTGGCGACCACAAGATCATCTCGACCTATGCCATCGCCACGGTCAGGCAGAAGGCCAATCTCTGGCCCGAGCAATGCATGATCTGGGAGGCGTCGGAGCCTTACCTCTATCTGCGCATCACGCCGGAAGGGCGGATCGTTTGCGGCGGCGAGGATGATGAATTCGCGGACGAAGAGCGCCGCGATGCGTTGCTGGCGCGCAAGACGAAAACCCTGCAACGCAAGCTGAAGAAGCTTTTCCCGGCCGTGAGCACCGACATCGATTACGCCTGGGCCGGCTCGTTCGGACAAACGGATACCGGTCTGCCGACCATCGGGCAGGTGCCGGGCATGCGCAATTGCTGGGCGGCGTTCGGCTATGGCGGCAACGGGATCACCTATTCGCGCATCGCTGCCGACGTGATCACCGGCGCCTTGTGCGGCCATCCGGATTCCGACGCCGGGCTTTACGATTTCAGGGCCAACAAGGACTAGCCCGAAGCCATCCGCCGCAACAGGCTTGTGCGGTGATGCGCATGCGTGATGGCGATGGCCAGCGCATCGGCCGCGTCATGCGATTGCGGATCGGCTTTCGGCAGCAATACGCCGATCATCATCCGGATCTGCGTCTTGT
>JAEVZN010000595.1 GCA_023392205.1 Pseudomonadota bacterium | reverse complement strand
GTAACGCTCGGCGCAATCAAGCCGTGCAATGCCGGATGAGAACGGCATCGCAGGCTGGAACTGCTCCAGATCGTCGAGGTCTTGCCACGGTATTGCCGCTTGTCTTCTCACAGGCGAAGCGCTAGCTCTCTGCTCCTTCCTCTAAGGACCAGGTATGCAGCCCGCTTCAACTGGCTCCAGCCGCTTCTTTCAGAAGTGCGGGCCACACCGGCTGTCGGCTGTTGCCGATGCGGCCGGGGCGTTAACGTCAAACGACACGGACGTCTCACAAGACCGGCTTTATGACGGTGTCGCGCCGTTGCAAACGGCGGGGCCGAACCAGATCAGTTTTCTCGACAACAGGCGTTATGCGCCGATGCTGGAGACGACGCGGGCTGGCGCCGTGATCGTGCATCCGGACATGCGCTCGCGCGTTCCCGCAGGCGCAGCCGCAATCGTGACGCGTGAGCCGTATACGGCTTGGGCGAAAGTTGCCGCGCTGTTTCACCCGGCACCGCCCGTGTCGCCCGGTATTCATCCGCTGTCTGTCGTCGATCCGTCAGCTATCATTGACCCGTCTGCCGAGATCGGCCCGTTTTGTGTCATCGGGCCCGATGCCGAAATCGGGCCGCGTTGCCGCATCGGTGCGTCCGCCACTATCGGTCAGGGTGTGGTCATGGGCCCGGATTGCCGGATCGGCACACATGCCAGCGTCAGCCACGCTATCCTGGGCGCCCGCGTCTATGTCTATCCCGGCGCGCGAATCGGTCAGGAAGGGTTCGGCTTTGCCGTCACCGACACCGGCTTTATCACCGTGCCCCAGCTTGGCCGCGTGTTGCTGCATGACGATGTCGAGATCGGTGCCAACAGCACGGTCGATCGCGGCTCCGCCGGCGATACGGTGATCGGCGCCGGATCGCGGCTCGATAACCTCGTACAGATCGGCCACAATGTGATCCTCGGCCGCTGCTGCATCATCGTCGCGCAGGTCGGTATTTCGGGATCGACCGTCCTCGGCGATTTCGTACAGGTTGGCGGGCAGGCGGCGATGGCCGGGCATCTGCAGATCGGCGCCGGCGCGCAGATCGGCGCGCAAGCCGGCGTGATTTCCGATGTCGATCCGGGCTCGAAGATGCTCGGCAGTCCGGCACAGTCGAGCCGGGATTTCTTCCGGCAGATTTCGACGCTGAAAAAGCTGTCTGCGAGGCGAGAAAAGCCGTCCGATTGATCGAGATCAATCGCGTGACGACGCGCCCGACTAGGTTGCCTCAACTTTCAGGGGTTCCCATGACCAGCGCCGATAAAGATTTCGAACAGGCCCGCCTGTTCTTCCGCAAGGCTGCCGAAGCCTCCAGCATCGCCGCGATGCGCAGCCATGCCGTTGTCGGTCTGACCATGCTCGAACGCGCCGATGCGCTGTCGGCCGTGGTCGATGCCGGCACTCTGAATGCCTCTGGTTCGCTGCGCGGCAAGTAAAAGCGTCCTCGGCAGCGGCAGACAACCATGCGGGAACGCGACCGGCTTCTTGAACGCGCGCGCAAATGCTTCGAGGATGCGGCTGCGAGCGACGATCCGGCGCAGATGAAACTGCATGCCGAGATGGGCCGCCACTATCTCGAACAGGCGGCGATTCTGGAGGACGGGGGCGAATCCTTGGGCCGCAATGGCGGACACGGCGCATAATCTGCTATGGGGTGTGATGGTATCCGGTTCAGGCCGCCCTGTCGCGGAAAGGCCGGGTACGGCCAATCTGGAGGATCATGCGCCATGAGGCTTCTTGCGATTGCCGCCGCTCTGTTCGCGACGACCGGTATGTCCTTCGCCCAGCAAAGCTCCATTCCCTACCAGACCGTCGCCGCCGCGATGTCGGGGCTGAAGGCAAAACCCGGCGTGAAGTTCTCCAGTAATGACGGCTGGACAATCGCCGAAGAGACCGGCGGCGTACTCTGGTCCTTCACGCCAGCGAACCACTTTGCCAATCCTGCGGTCGGGCGGCGGTCACTGCATCAGCAGGATGGGCGGTTCTTCGTGCGCACCGAAATCCTGTGTCAGGCGCAGAAGGCTGCGTGCGACCGGCTCAAGGCCGATTACGACCTGCTCGACAAGCGGATGATGGAGGCGATCAACAAGGGCAAATAGACGCCGCCTGTTCGCGTTGCGCCGCGTGCGCTGTCGCTATGCCTTGTCCTTGAAATAGGGCTCGACCGTGCCTTTGAGCTTGATGGTCAGCGGCTTGCCGAAGCGGTCCTTGGCGTTGCCGGCGGCGACGCGGATCCAGCCCTCGCTGATGCAATATTCCTCGACATTGGTTTTTTCCTTGCCGTCGAAGCGGATGCCGACATCGCGCGACAGCAATTCCTCATTGTAATGCGGGCTGTCGGGGTCGGTGGACAGGCGGTCGGGAAAAGTGTCGGTCATCGTCATCCGGAAAGTGCGTTCAAGGCAAGGTGATCGGCTGCCCTAGCATGGCTCCGGGCCGCCGGCCCAGTCATTTTGCTGTGGTCTATGCGTCGAGCGTGAACGCCTCATGTATCGCGCTCTGGATCGAGCCGCCCATCACCGGCCCGCCGCCTGCCACATGGATGAAATCGCCGATGGCCACGGCGCCGAGGCCATGCCGCGGGGTCGGCATCGGCGCGTAGGATTCCCAGGCATCCTTTTCCGGGTCATAGGCCTCGTTCTGGCCGTAGACGCGGTTGGTGCCTTCCCCGCCCATGACAAATATCCTGCCACGATAAAGGACCGCGCCATGCCCGGATCGTGCAGTCGGCAACGGCGCCCGCGGCTCCCATTTGTCGGCCTTGGGATCGTAGGCATGATGCAGGTTCGAATTGGTGTGGAAGGAATCCACCCGCCCGCCGATCACATGAATCCTGCCGTTCACGGTCAGCGTGCCGGTATGGTCGCGGCCGGTCGGCATCGGCGCTCGCGTCGCCCATTGGTCGATGCGCGGATCGTAAACCAAGTGCCAGTCCACCGACTTCTTGGTCGGAAAAGTGTCGCCAATGGCACCGCCGATGGCATGCAGCATCCCGTTCATTTCCGCGCAGCCGATGGCGGCGAAAGGCTTGGGCAGCGGTGCGATCGGGCGCCAGGTCTCTCCGTCGAGGACAAAGCAGAGATTGTCGGGCCTGCGGTTCTGCTCGACGAAGCCGCCGATCGCGTACAATTTGCCGTTCACCACGGCGACACCGACATGGTTGGCGCCGCGCGGGAGAAACGGCGCGTCGATCCATCGGTCGCCGGCCGGATCGTAGACATGATGATAGGGCCGGTCGACCCGCTGCTCGCCATAACCGCCGAGCATGTGCATACGATCGTTGAGTGTGGTCGCCCAGGCCATTTCGCTGCGCGGGATGGGCAAGGGCGCGCGCTGCACCCAGCGGCCCTGCTGCGCCGCCTTCGGTGCCGGAGAATCGAAGACGTGCTGGAGCTGGATGGTCTCCGGCGACGGCCCCTTGATGTTCGGATCGGTGAGGTGCGAATATACCGGATCGTGGCCGGGATGGTGTTGGCCGAGGGCCGGACTCACGGCGAGCGTTCCGAGGCCCGCAATAACGGTTCGTCTTGAAAGCATGCTGTGGTTCCGGATGCGTTTCCTGTTGGCCGGACGCTTATCTTGGCTTGCAGGCGGCACTATGACATGAAATCGCCAGTGCAGCGCACTGGAAGCTGCGCCGGAAGGGCCGCGAAGTCGCGGCTTGCCAAGGACGAAGCGAATGGCTTTTGGAACACTCGACACTACCCCGCCAGCGCCGATGCCCGGCAGCGCCCGTGTGCGCCATGACTGGACCCGGGCAGAGATCCGCGCGCTGTTCGCCAGACCCTTTCCGGAACTGATATTCGAGGCCCAGTGTGTCCACCGGACGCATTTCGACCCGTGCGCAGTCCAGGGTTCCACTTTGCTCGCGATCAAGACCGGCGGCTGCCCTGAGGACTGCGCCTATTGCCCGCAGAGCGCCAAATACGACACCGGCGTGAAGGCCGAAAAGCTGATGAGCCTCGACGCCGTCATGGCCGAGGCGCAGGCCGCCAAGGATGCAGGGGCGAGCCGTTTTTGCATGGGCGCGGCCTGGCGCGAACCAAAGGATCGCGACCTCGACAAGGTCTGCGCGATGGTGGAGGGCGTGCGGGCGCTGGGGCTTGAGACCTGCGTGACCCTTGGCATGCTCAACAACGCGCAGGCCAGGCGCCTGAAGGCGTCCGGTCTCGATTACTACAACCACAATCTCGATACCTCGCCGGAATTCTATGGCCAGATCATCTCGACCCGCACCTATCAGGACCGGCTCGATACCCTCGATCATGTGCGCGACGCGGGCATCAATGTGTGCTGCGGCGGCATTGTCGGTATGGGCGAAAGCGCCGAGGACCGCGTAGGCATGATCCATGCCCTCGCGACACTCCCGCAGCATCCCGAAAGCGTGCCGATCAATCTGCTGGTGCAGGTGGAAGGCACGCCGCTGGCCGGCAATACCGCAAGCGGCGAACGATCGGCGTTCGACCCGATCGACTTCGTGCGGACGATTGCCGTGGCGCGCATCGCGATGCCACGCTCGATGGTGCGTCTGTCGGCCGGACGCGAGGACATGACCGACGAGATGCAAGCCTTGTGCTTAATTGCTGGCGCCAATTCGATTTTCTACGGGCCGAAGCTTCTCACTACGCCGAATCCGGTAGCGGACCGCGATCGGCAATTGATGACCAGGCTCGGTCTGCACAGCGTGCATGCGTGACGGGAGCGTAACCTTGCTGGATCGGCGGGACTGGTACCAGACCGGACTGGATCACGTCTGGTTGCCCTATGCGCAGATGAAGACGGCGCCTGCGCCGCTGCCGGTCATGCGTACACAGGGC
>JAEVZN010000573.1 GCA_023392205.1 Pseudomonadota bacterium | reverse complement strand
CATCGGAATATCCTGCGCATTATCATCGGGGTATCGCTGGTTGATACCGGCATCCACATCGTATTGGTGTCGATCGGATATATCGCGGGCGGGACGGCTCCCATCATCGATGCCGCGTTGACTCCGTCGCAAGCGCTGACACGTGCGGTTGACCCCATTCCGTTGGCGCTTGTGGTGACGGCCATTGTCATCGGCCTCGCGGTGACGGCCATTATGCTGGCCTATGCCATACGACTTTATCAAGCCGAGGGGACGCTCTCCATCGATGCCTTCACGGATTCGAAATGGTAGAGAGCCTTCTACATCCTCTGAATATTTTCATTGCGGGGCTCGGCACCGGCTTCCTGATGCCGATCCTGAATCGGTTCGGGACATTATGGGTGCGTGCGGCCTTTCTGCTTGTTCTGGTTCTGATGACGGCGATCTCGGGCGTGGCTCTGTTCCGGCTTTATTCGGGCGCGCCACCCTTTGAAATCTTCACCGGTGGATCGGTGCCACCCTAAGCAATCAGTTTGCGCCTTGGACTGCGGGAGGTGCTCTTTACCTTTTGTGTAAGTGTTGTTGCGCTGCTCGGCGCTCCGCAATTCCTGCGCGCGAAATACAATGTGCAGCTTCTGTATGTGATCCTCGTGATGGGCATACAGGGCATGATCATGACCCGCGATCTCTTCAATCTCTTTGTCTTTCTGGAGATTGTGTCGATCGGCACTTTCGGGTTGCTGGGTCTTCGCGATACCTCGGAAGCCCTCTCGGCGGCCTTCAAATTCGTCCTCTCGACGGTTATTGCCTCCATATTTTTCCTGTTCGGAACAGCGCTCATCTATTACAGTTCCGGCCTTCTCAATATCGACGAACTGATCGCGGCGCGTGACACGATTGCGGGGCCGTTCGGGTTCGCGGCGATCGTGTTCCTGCTGGCCTGTCTGCTTGTTGAACTGAAGCCGTTTCCCGCCAACGGATGGGGACTGGATGTCTATGAGACGGCTCCGGGTCGCGTAGCGGCTCTGATTTCGGTCGGCGTATCGGCCGGCATATTTGTCGCATTTCTGAACTTGCTGCCGTTGTTCGAGGGTAAGCTTACCCTGATTGCCGCCCTTTGTGCCGTCACTTTCATCGCTTCCAATCTGGTCGGCCTGAGCCAGACAAAGGCGCAGCGCTTGCTCGGCTATTCGTCGATCGGACAGATGGCGCTGATGACCATGGCGGCGGTTCTCCTTTATCGAACCGCTGCAGAGGCGACGACGCTGTTCGTCGTCGGTGCGCTGTTCGTCAATCACCTGTTTGCCAAAGCCGGGTTGTTCTGGCTTGCGGCTTATGTCGGCAAGGAACGCCTTGACGACTGGGGGGCCCTCGCAGGGCGCCCGACAGCAATACTTGTCTTCGCCGTTTTGCTGGCCGCAATTTCTGGCTTCCCGCCGTTTCCGGGATTCTGGGCGAAATGGCATCTCGTACTTGATCTTGCCGCCAATGAGGGATTTGGCTGGATCGTTGCGATCCTTATCGGCTCGCTCCCGGAAGTCGCTTACCTTTTTCGTTGGTTTGGCCGGGTCGTCATCAGTACGGACCGCACGGCTGATCCGGCGCCGGACCGGGCCGCGCTCTGTGCAGCTGGCGCGGCCGCTATCTTGCTCGCATGCGGCGGACTTGCCGCTTCGGTGCTGGCCGGGCTGTCAGCGCTTTGGGTCTATTTGCCGCTTCTCGCGGGCCTTGCCGTGTATCTCGTAGATGGGTGGTCCGGCCGGGCCAAAGGCCTGCTCGTCCTCGCTATCGTTTTACCGGCAGACGCCTGGGTCATCCGCGATCTGTCCGGCATCGGCTATCTATTTGCCGTTTTGCTGTATGCCGGGGGATCGGTTCTCTCGGTGGCTTGTCTCTACCGCAATGACGTGCGGCCTGGCTTCTATCCGATGCTGGTCATCACACTTTTGTCGCTTGTGGCACTGCCTCGGTGCACAACCAGCCTCGAATTCTTTTTCATCTGGGAGTTGGTCTCGCTCTCGGCATATTTTCTCATTGTACGCGAGCGCAAGGCCGAGTCGGCCGCCTTTGTCTATCTTCTGTTTTCAATCGCGTCGGCGAAGTTCCTGCTGGCGGGTTTCGCGCTGTCGTATGCGGTGAGTGGAAGTGTGTCCCTTGACGTGCTGCGTATGGCCGGCCCGGAGAGCAATCTGGCGTTCGTGTTGCTCGGCATTGCGTGCCTCATCAAGGTCGCTGCACTCGGCGTTCACATCTGGCTGCCGGCCGCACATGCGGAGGCCGATTATGAAGTGTCGGCGTTGTTGTCGGCCGTCATCACCAAGGCAGCCGTGTTCGGGCTGCTGGTCTGCACGTATATCTCCGTTAGGTCGAACGTCACCCTTGAGCTCGCGCTGGTGCTCGGTTGGATCGGGATGCTGACAACGCTGACCGGCGCCATCCTTGCCGTTCGGCAGGACGACTTCAAACGGATGCTTGCCTATTCCAGCATGAGCCAGCTCGGATATATTGTCACGGCAATCGCGCTGATGAGCCATCTGGGTTGGGTGACAGCCCTCTATCTCGCCGCCAACCATATGTTTGTGAAGGGTATTCTGTTCCTTGTCGCGGCGACGGTGATTATCCGGACCGGGACGCGGACATTGTCCGAACTGGGCGGGCTCGCCCGCTCCATGCCGCAGACCTTTGCGATTGCCGCGGTTGCGTTGCTTGCCATGTCAGGTCTCCCCCCCTTGATGGGATTTGGGGGCAAGTGGCTTCTGCTCAGCGCGATGATGGAAAAGGGCTGGTACATGCCTCTTATGTTCGGTGCGCTCGCGACGTTTGTCGGCTTTCTCTATATGGCGCGAATTGTGTCGGCGGTTTTCTTGGGGCCGCAACGCAAGCCGGGCGTCGAACTGAAGGAGGCGCCGCTTGCCTTTCTCGTCCCGCAATATGTGCTGGTCGCCGGAATCCTGGTGATGTCCTTCTATCCCAAGTTGCTGATCGATCCCGTCTCGGCCGCCATCGATCCGTACTTCGCCTCCACTTTGGTGTGGGAAGGGATGTCGCTGGAAATGATCTATGGCTTTTGGAACCCGGCGCCGGTCATGGTGACGGCGGTCGCCGTGTCGATACTGCTTTTTGTTGTCGCGTGGTTTGTGCACAGACGCCGCAGCCGCTCGCAGGTCGTGCAGGAGGGCCGCGACGATACCATGCACAGGCAGTGGGCTTCGGCGTTCTATGCCTTTTATCGCAGGTTCCTTGAAGCTTCCCTGCCGCCGCTGGTGGAATCGTTCTGGGGCGGGGTATCGCGCGGCGCGCTCGCTTGCGCCGGACAGACGCGCCGCATCTATACCGGCAACGGGCAGACCTACGCGCTGTATGTCCTGTATTACTTTGCCGCACTCTATCTGATGAGCGGCGGGCTGAGCCGTTTCTGGCCTGCCTCCTGATATCCGGCGGCCTCATCACTCTATACATAATACATAGCGCACGATTGCGGGGTCGCTCCCGGCAGGACCGGCGGGAGACCGGCTGCACCGGAAGATCAGCCCCGCTCGCTTTTTGCTTGATCGTGCCACCGTTCTGTCAAAGATGGCGCGCGCCGGCTTCGGCTGGCGAACACATAGTGCATCTGATGGGAGGCGTGAGTGATTGAACGTGGTTATCGGCTGGTCAGCTATACCGGCACGGATGGGGAGCCGGTCGCAGGCGTGCTGATCGGGGACAGGGTGTATGCACCCGATAGCCTCCTGAAGAATGTAAAGCTCAAGGACGCGTCCGTGCTCGGAATGCTGCGGCAGTGGGACGAAGTGCATCCTGCGCTGAATGCTGTGGCGGCGAAGGCTGATCCGGCGAAGGGCAAGCCTTTGTCGGAACTGAAGCTGCTGGCCCCCGTTCTTTATCCCGGTGCTCTCTATTGCGCCGGCGCGAATTACTGGGATCATCTGGAGGAGATGGCGGAAATCGCCAAGAAAACCACCGGTAAGGCGCCATCCATGACCAAGGGCGCGGAGCCGTGGTTCTTCATGAAGACCACGGCGGGCTCAATTATCGGGCATGAGCAGCCCGCGCGCCTGCCTTCGTTTTCCAAGCAGGTGGACTGGGAAGCCGAGGTCGGAATCGTGATCGGCCGCAAGACCCGCAATATCTCCGAAGCCGATGCGATGAGCGCAGTGGCGGGCTTTGTGATCGTCAATGACCTCTCGGCCCGCGACCTGATGAAGCGGGAAGGGACCCCGTTCATCTATGACTGGATCGGGCAGAAATGCTTCGAAGACGGCGCGCCGATGGGTCCGTGGCTGACGCCCGCGGCCTATGTCGATGACATGAACGATATGAGCATCAAGCTTTGGGTAAACGGCGTTCTCAAGCAGAATTCGAACACGTCGAAGCTCGTGCACAACATGGTCGAGCAGATCGCCTATCTGAGCCGCCATATCACCCTCTATCCGGGCGATATTATCGCAACCGGCACGCCAGCCGGAGTGGGGATGCCGCGCGGCGAATTCCTGCAGGTGGGCGATGAGGTCAAGATCGAGATCGACGGCTGCGGTACGCTGAGCAACCGGATGGTTGCCGATCAATAATGACGGTATGAGGCCTGAAATTGCGGCCGTGCGCGTCAGCGCGCTGCCGCGCCGTTCAGGAAAACCCGGACGGATAGCCGCACGGTCTCCTCGACCGCATCCTTGCGCGCGGCGCGTGGCGTCGCCGTCAGCCAGCCGAGCTGGTGTTCCCCGATCAACATATCCAGAAACAATACTGCCAGTCTGTAAGGGTCCTCGCGGATCAGCTTTCCGTTGTCCTGCTGCACCGCGATCCACTGCGCCACGATATCGTAGGCAGCGACAGGGCCGGTCTGGAAAAACAGCCGTCCGGCCTCCGGAAACGTGCGCCCGATCGACACCATCAGACGATGAAACTCCAGGATCGGCGGGCTGAGCACCACGGTAACGAACGACATTGCGATCTGCGTGAGCTGCTTTTCGATCGGAGCGCGGGCGTCGTAGTGAATTGCAAGCGTCACGTCGTCGCATTTCTGGCGGACAACGGCCTCGAACAACCCTTCCTTGCCACCGAACCAAGAATAGATTGTCGCTTTCGATCCGCCGGCCACGGAGATGATGTCATCTATCGAGACATTATCGTAGCCGTTTTTCAGAAACAGTGGGGCCGCGAGTCTCACCAGCCGGTCCCGGCGCGGGTCGAGGGCCTCCGCTTTCTTCGGCGATGCTCCGGTTTTTGTGCGCCCGCTCGCTTTGCTGCGGCGCACGCGGGCGGTGGGCTTCGGGACTGACTTCGGTTCGGTGAGCGACATTCAATTAACCGCGTGGTGCGAGCGAGCTATAGCGCAGAAAGTTTTCGATTGCATCTGCCCATGCCGTCGCTGTAACGTACAGTACAGTACGCAAGAAACAAACCAATAATAAGCATCACGGGAGGTTAACGAATATTGGAATCCGGCCTTGCCGGAAGCCAAGTTATTCAGGATTACCGAAGTCAAACAAGTTCGACGGCATGGCGTCTGCGAACCGTGACCGTATGCACTTCTGCATTCGTGCGCATCCGCATAGCGGGCGTCTGAATGCAGCGGCGCGTACCGGATCATTTGCAGCAATTGCGCAGGCCTCGACCGGAAGAGCGTTCAGATTTAGATTGTCAGGAGTGCGTGATGCCATCCGCCGCCCAGATGAAGGTCGCCGAACTTACAAAGGATATGTTGCGGCTGAAGCTTTACGTGATGTTTTCCTATGGCAAGGGTTTGGACATTCGTCCTCATCTTGCCGAGCATCTGCAGTTTATGATCGAGCTGGAAAAGCAGGGAAAACTATTTGCGTCCGGTCCGTTCGGCGATGGGACCAAGGGCGACGGCATGACTATCCTGCGGGCCGCCAACGAAGAGGAGGCGCATGCCATTGCACTGCGTGATCCTCTTGTCGTGCATGGCATCCGCACATTCAAGATCGAATCCTGGACGGCGATGGAGGGATCGCTGACCTTCACGGTGAATTTCTCCGACAAGTCGGCCAGCATTTCCTGAGATACACGAACGCGAAGGGGAATTCATGCAAACCATCGGCTTTGTCGGCGTCGGAAAGATCGGCCTGCCGATCTGCGAGCATCTGATCAAGAGCGGTTACAAGGTGCTCGGTTATCGCCGCTCATCGCTTGCCGAGTTCGAAAAGCTGGGCGGTATTAAGGCATCGTCGCCAGCCGAAATAGGTAACGCGGCCGATATCGTTTTCACGTGCCTGCCGACCGACGAGGCTTTGGATGAAGTGGTGATGGGTCCGGACGGTCTGCTGGGTACTGCGCGGCCGGGTCAGTTGATCGTCGAGTTCGGATCGCATCCCGTTCCGGTAAAGCAGAAATATGTGGCGCCTCTTGCGGAGAAGGGCGCGACTTTTCTCGACGGCGAAGTGAGTGGCACGCCCGGCATGGTAATTGCGCGTAAGGGTGTGATTTATCTGGGCGGTCCTGCCGATGCGGTGAAAAAGGTCGAACCTATCGTAGCGTCGTTCGCCGAGTTGAGCCTTCACCTTGGCGACTTTGGCGCGGCGACCAAGGTGAAGCTGGTCAATAACTTTTTGGTCGCGCTGCACATCGCGGGCACCGCGCAGGCCATGGCGCTGGGTCTCAAGACCGGCGTCGACAAGGATCTGCTGATCAAGGCGGTCGCGACCGGCAGTGGCGGATCGACGCAGTTCGGAATTCGCGCGCCCTGGATGGCCGAGCGCCGATTCATGCCGCAACAGGGTTCGGCGGCGGGTCTCGCCCATTATCTCGATACAGCGAAGGATATGGCGACGGATGCCGGTGTGAACACCGACCTGCTGGACTGTCTGATCGATGTCTTTGCGCGCGCTGTCCCGAATATCGGAGAGCGGGACGTTGCGGCGATCCTCGAACATTTCGAAACCACACAGAAGAACTGAAGCGAATAGCTGAAAGGAGACCCTCATGATCGGGGTGAAGAAGATTTCGCATGCGAGCTACGAAATGCCCGACCTGGAGCGTCAGGTCGAGTATTACACCGACGTCCTCGGTCTGAACCTGATCGCGCGTGAGCGCGATGCAGTCTATCTCGCCAGCACCATCGAGCACCATTCTGTGATTCTGCGGCCGGGCTCGCATCCGCGCTGCATGCGGCTCGGTTTTCAGCTCGGTGCCGACGACAGCCTCGACGATTTCCAGAAGCAGACAGAAGCGATGGGCATCCGCACCCAGCGCAAGAAGGATCCGGAACCGACCATCGACGAGATGGTGACCTTCGAGGATCCCAAGGGCACTGTGATGGAGGTTTTCAAGCGGCCGGAGCCGACGAACCAGGCATTCCCGAAGAACGGCATCGTCCCGCACAAGCTCGGACATGTGGCTTTTCACGTCACGGATGTGCAGCGTGTGACGCGGTTTTATTGCGATGCGCTCGGCTTCCGTGTCTCCGATTGGATGGGCGACTTTTTCTCATTCCTGCGCTGCGGCACCGATCACCACACCATCAATCTGGTCGAGACCGGAAAGAACAAGCATTTCCACACCGCTTTCGAACTGCGCGACTGGGCGCATATGCAGGCGGCCTGCGATTTCCTCAGCAAGAACGGTTATCGCATCCTCTGGGGTCCGGGCCGGCACGGCATCGGACATAACCTGTTCTCCTATCATCGCAGTCCGAACGGTCTGATCACCGAGTTGTTCGCCGAACTCGACCAGATGACCGACGAATCGCTCGGCTATTTCGAGCCGCGGCCGTGGCATCACGACCGTCCGCAGAAGCCGAAGACCTGGCCGAAGGATCCGACCGCCTCAAATCTGTGGGGGCCGCAGCCGCCGGATGAAATGATGGAGTAAGGAATCGTAATCCTGCGCCACCGGGGGGTGGCGCTGACTGCGACGGTACGAAAATCAAAAAATCGACAGGGAGGTTATCATGACAAGGACCTTAAAGGTGCTTTCGCGGCGGTCATTCGTTGCGATCGCACTTGCACTTGCGTTTGCCTTCGGATCCGGTGTGAGTGCGCAGGCGCAGAGTGACGATCCGATCAAAGTCGGGTTCAGCATGTCGCTGACCGGCGCAGTCGCGCCGAACGGCCGGCAATTGCTGCTCGCGCTGGAAATCTGGCGCGACGACGTGAATGCCGCCGGCGGTTTGCTCGGCCGCCCTGTCGAACTTGTCTATTACGACGACCAATCGAGCCCGGCCAATGTTCCAGCCATCTATCAAAAGCTCCTGTCCGTCGACAAGGTTGACCTGATCCTCGGACCCTATGCCACCAATATGGTGGCCCCCGCGATGCCGGTGATTATGCAGGCTGGCAAGACGACGCTCTCGATGCTGGCGATCGGTGTCAACCGGCACTTCGACTATGACCGCTATTTCTCAATGGTCCCGATCGGCACCCAGGGCATTGCGGAATTCTCGCGCGGCTTCTTCGAAATCGCTGCGAAGCAAAATCCGAAGCCGGTGACTGTGGCGATGATCGCAGCCGATGCGGAATTCGCCCGCACCGCGGCCGATGGCGCCAAGGAGAACGCGCAGAAGCTTGGTTTCAAGGTGACATATGATCGAAGCTATCCGCCTCACACCACGGATTTTGCACCGATCATGCGGGCCGTGCAGGCTGCCAATGCGGATATTGTGTTTGTCGCAGCTTATCCGCCGGACACGGTCGGAATTGTGCGGTCGGCGCATGAAATCGGCCTGAAGCCGAAAATGTTCGGCGGCACGATGATCGGGCTTTTGGCGACACCGCTCAAAGTGCAACTCGGACCGCTGGCGAACAACCTCGTCATCATGGAAAGCTTTGTGCCGACCTTCAATTTTCCTGGCTTGAAGGAGTTGCTGGAAAAATATCGCGCCAAGGCGGCGGGTCAGAAAATTGATCCATTCGGCTATGGCTTTGTGCCCTTCGGCTATGCCGCAGGACAGATTCTCGCCAAAGCCGTGACCGAAACTAAGAGTCTCGACCACGACAAGATTGCAAAATACATTCGCTCCAACACGCATGCGACTGTGGCTGGCGACGTCGCGTTCGGCAAGGACGGCGAATGGGCAGAGCCGCGTACGGTCTTCACACAGTTTCAGAATGTCGAGCCGAATGACGTTGCGCAGTTCCGCGACGGCGAGAAGCAGCCGGTTCTGTGGCCGGAAAAATACAAGACCGGGACGATCGTCTATCCGTATCCCGGCAGTGTACGCTGACGGCCACGGCCGCGACGTGAGCTATTCAAACTTGCGGCGGCCGGCTGCGGCGCACCGCGCGCAATTGCCTCAGGCATCGGGCAGGAAAACGTCAGCATATCCTGGCCTGACAAAGCTTGCGGCTGCGGCTTCAATCTGTTTCGGTTGAGTGACAACGCTGCATTCGCGTGCCATCTCATAAGGAGTAACGAGCGCGCTCACTCGCGTTCCAATAAAAAACCATCACGGGCTTTACGGAGGAAATCATGATTCTACGCAGACATATGTTCAAGTTGGTGGCGCTCGGGGCGGCGGTTTTGGCCTTTGCGCTTTCTTCGCCGGCGCAGGCGCAGCAGCCGATCGAACTCAAGCTTTCGCATTTCGTGCCTCCGGTACATCCATTCCACAAATGGGTTTCGGAATGGGCTGCGAACATCGAAAAGGAATCGAACGGCCGTCTCAAATTCACGATTTATCCGAACGGACAATTGGTCGGTCCGCCCAATCGCCAGCTCGACGCCGCGCGTAACGCGATCACCGATATTGCATTCAGCCTGCACGGCGTGACGCCGGGTCGCTATGCGATGACGGAGATTGCCAATCTTCCATTCACGTCGCCCAAGGCCGGTACCACGCCTGCCGAAACGGCCCCCCGTATGACCGAGCTTGCAGAAGAATATCTGGCGTCGGAGCATCAGGGTTTGCGCATCCTGTTCATGACCTCGGGCAGCCCGGTCGTCATGTTCTGGCGCGTGCCGGGGCGTTGT
>JAEVZN010000554.1 GCA_023392205.1 Pseudomonadota bacterium | reverse complement strand
CTGGTCGTGGCGTACAACACGACGATGACGCCATACGGCCAGCGCCCGCTGGAACTCGGCGCAGATATAATCGTGGCCGCCGACACCAAGGCGCCCAATGGCCATTCGGACGTGCTGTTCGGCCATGTGGCGAGCCGCGATGCCGATATCATGGCGGCCATTTCCGACTGGAGAAAACTTGCTGGAGGCATACCCGGCCCGTTCGAGGCCTGGCTGGTGCATCGCGGCCTTGAAACGCTGCATGTGCGTTTCGAGCGCATGTGCAACACTGCGGAGGCGGTCGCCTCCCGTCTTTTGGATCACAAGGCCGTAAAGGCTGTCCGCTTCCCCGGCCTTGCCGACGACCCCACACATAATCTGGCCCGCGCGCAGATGGAGCGTTTCGGTTTCCTGATCGGGCTGACGCTGGGATCGCAGGGGCAGGCGGAACGCTTTATCGACGGATGCGCCCTGATCCAGCCCGCGACCTCGTTCGGCGGCGTTCACACCTCTGCCGAACGCCGTGCGCGCTGGGGCGATGCGGTCGAGCCGGGCTTCGTCCGGTTGTCCATCGGCTGCGAGCCGACGGAAGATCTCTGGGCGGCGATCGATGCCGCGCTCGCCGAATAGCGACTACGTGAAGCAACTCGACGCCCCGCCCGGTAGGGCGAAGCGTCGAAGTGAAATGCCAGCCGGCCTGTAAGCCGGGTTCTGTATGGCCGCGCCGCCCGAGGGCGCCGCGACGTGGCGACCATTCGTCTTGGGCGGACGTTGCCGCCCGCCTCATGCAACCTACCCGGACGACTGGGCCGGAAACTGCCCGAAGGTTGCCCTTCGCGTCGTCCCTATTCGGTCTTGCTCCCGGTGGGGTTTACCGTGCCGCTCCTGTTGCCAGTCGCGCGGTGGGCTCTTACCCCACCCTTTCACCCTTACCCCGCGAGCGGGGCGGTTTGCTTTCTGTGGCACTTTCCCTGGGGTCGCCCCCGCCGGCCGTTAGCCGGCACCGTGTTTCCCTGGAGCCCGGACTTTCCTCACCTGCGACCTTTCGGTCCCTGCCGGTGCGGCCGCCCGGCCGGCTGGCAGAGCGTATAAAAGGTGCCGCTGCCCAAAACGCAAGCCGAAAGGCGTGGCCGGTTCGATTACGCGCCGCCGAGCTGCCGCTTGACCTTGGCGCAATAGGCTGCGGAAATCTTGTTCATGCGCTTGGCGCCATGGCCGGCATTGTAGCGCAGGATGGTGCCGCAGGTGTCGCCGCCGCCGAGCTGATGGGCCTTGGCCAGATACTTCATGCCGTAGCGGATATTGGTCTCGGGATCGTAGAGACCCTTGGCGCTGCCCGAATAGCCCATCATGCGGGCCGTCGCGGGCTTGATCTGCATCAGGCCGATTTCGCCAGCGCGACCGCGGGCGTTCGGGCGATAGTTGCTCTCGATGCGGACCACCGCATTGGCAAGCGCCACCGGCACGCCATGCTGTGACGCATATTTCGAGATGATCGCTGAATAGCTGCCACCCTTCCCGGCTTTCGCCGCCACCGTGGCCTTGGTGCTGCGCGGGGCCTTGTCTGCGGGGATCGAAGCAGTCGTTGTCTTGTCGACGTTGCGGATCGCCTGCTCGCGCTTCATGATTTCCTGATATGTGTCGCGGTTTTCCGCATGCGCGGCAATAGTCGTCAGGCCGGCTGCAAGCGCAGGCGCCGCAAAGATCATCTTCTTCATACGTTCCAGTTCTTCCGAAATGCCGCTTCTGGGCGCTCGCGGCTGTTTACAATCAACGGCCGGGATCGAGCGCCACCGGCCGCGGGGGAGAGCCGGGGATTTGCAGGCCAACTTCGAGTCAAAAATGGCCGCACGATTCACTTTGCGTGACAGTATGTTACAGCAAAGTCTTAATTACCCTGCGTCAGATCGGGCTGGCCGGCAGCGCCTTCAGCAGCCTGTGCAGCGTCTCGATGGTCGACTGATCTGCAACGCCGTCTACCCGCGCGGGACGGAAGTGGCGCTGAAACGCTTCAACGGCAAGTCGCGTCTGCTCATCGAACAAACCGTTGATTTCCAAGCCATAACCGTAGAGCGACAGCATCGACTGGAAGGCCTCGACCGGCTCTCCGGAATCGCCCATCGCCAGAAACCGCCCGCCGCGCACGGGCGACGGCTGGACGTAATGGCCGATCCCGCTCTCAGCGAGCCACGCCCAGGGGAACCGCTCGCCGGGGTCGATCTTGCGTCCCGGCGCAACGTCCGAATGTGCCAGAATTCGTTCGGGCGGAACCGACCATCGCGCGCAAATGTCGCGGGCGAGCGCTGCAACCGCCTCAACCTGAGCGTCAGGAAACGGCGGAAACCCCTCCAGCGGGCCTGGATTGACGATCTCGATCCCGATGGAAAACGAGTTCACATCCGACACGCCGCGCCACGAGCCCTTGCCGGCATGCCAGGCGCGGTCCGCCTCCCGCACCATCTGCACGACGCGCCCGTCTTCGTGGACGAGATAGTGCGACGAGACCTCGCTTTCCGGCGCGCAAAGCCATGCTTCGGCGGCGGGCCCTGTCTCCATGCCGGTATAGTGCATGATGATGCAGTCCGGCTTGCGCCCTTCAGCACGCGGCCCGAAATTGGGCGAAACCCGCACCTCGGAACCGGCATGGTCGGGCGCGAAGCCGCTCATGTGCGCTGCATGCTCCGCTCGATCGTCTCGTAGGCGCCGTTGATCGCTGCAAGCCGGCTGTTTGCGATCGCCAGGAATTCCTCAGGAACCCCGCGCGCGATCAGCCTGTCGGGATGGTTGTCCGCAACCATGCGCCGATATCTGGCGCGCACCTCCTCGAAAGGCACCCCATGCTCCAGCCCCAGCACGAGCCACGGATCCTTTTCGCCGAGGATCGCGTGCCTCGACAGGATGCGCT
>JAEVZN010000511.1 GCA_023392205.1 Pseudomonadota bacterium | reverse complement strand
CCGTGACCCCGGGCTTAAAACCGGGGGGCCCCCTATGGGGGCCCCGTTCGTTTCTGCAACAACGGTTTGTTGCAATGGTCTTTTTCAATGCCGGGATGTTGACGATACAAACAACTCCGCTGCGATCTCCGCATGACGCGGGGATGGTCAGCATATCAGGCTATCGCCGCTGCCGATCAACCGAGACTGTCCGCGTGCAATCGTCCTTCTGGAGCCTCTGGTATTTCAACCTTCCGAACTTCGTTCTGGCGGTTGTGATGTATACGATGCTGGGCCGCGCAGTGCTCGGCCTCTTTGTCGATCACGATTCCAAGAATTACATCTGGCGCGGGTTCTGCGCGATCACCGATCCCTTCCTCAAGGCAATGTCGTATGTGACGCCGAAGGCGACCGCGCCGGTCGTGCAATGGCTTTTCGGATTCGTGTGGCTGTTCTGGCTTCGCGTGCTGTGGGTTCTGCTGTTCGTCTTTACCGGCTTGCTGAAGGTCGGCGGATCATGAACGAGCGCAGCTTCTATTATATCGGCATCGCCTTTTTCGGCATGCTCAACGGCATCTTCAATCCGTTCTTCCTCTTCGTCTTTCAGATCTCGTTCTATCTGATGGCGGAGCCGCTGTTCGGCAGCACCGCGGCGATTGCCTATTTCTCCTCGATGATGCTGTCGACGGCGACCATCATCCTGGCCGGCATTCCCGCAGCCCTGTACGAGCGCTTTGTCGGCGCCGAGAAGGATTCCACAATCGCCTCGCTCTGGATCTGGCTCGCAGGTACCGCCATTCTGTCGCTGCCCGCTGTCGGAAATTTTTTGGCCGTGGGGCTTTAGGACGCAGTATTCCGGCGGACTTATTCGGCGGGTGCCGGAACCGGACCGGCAGCCTCGCGTTCAGCCCCCAGACCGGCGCACGAGATGCCGGCGCCGATGAGCGGTCGGGTCGAGGCACGGGTTTTGCTTTACTTGCAGATCGGCCGGTTCGACAATAATCGAACGAGTTGGAGGGGGAGCGTTCAAAGGCAGGTATCCGGTCCATTACAGGAGCCCGTCATGGAAACGTTCGCGCGGTGCGCATTCCTGACCATAATTTGCGACGCCAGCTTTTCGGTTCTGGCAGCCGGCATTCTGGTTGTCGCCTTCAGTTACAATCCGCCTCTGGCATTGGTCTTGAGCGGCTCGGTGGCCATGCTTTTCACGATCGTCATGCTGGTACGCGCGGTGATCCTCACCGATGAGAAACTCGTACGTAGCGAGCCATGGACCATCATGCAGCCGGAGGAGAGGCCACAAGGCGATTTCGGCGTCACCTGGGCGCGCGAAAATATGGAGCACATGCTCTTTCGCGCCGCAAAAAATGGGGCAGCGGTCGCTTCGGCGCTGCTCGGCCTAGGACTTCTGACCGCATGGGCCTGAAGCCACGGAAACGACGCAAGCCGGCCGGACACCGGTTCGTGACCGAACCGCAAAAGCGGCTTTTGCTACCATTATCTGCAGGACAAGGGTGACGGCAGGCCGCGATGGAGCATATGCGCCGGGTAGCGTATGAGACGGTGCTCCGCGCCTGCGGCTTCGCATCGCTTGGCATATTCTGCGTGATGATAGGCCTGTCCTTCAATCCGCAGTTGGCCTTCCAGGCCGGCGGATTCCTGACCATGCTGATGGCCTTTGTGCTGATCCTGAAATCGCGCGAGGCACTCACCAAGGATTACCGCCGCACCGAGATGTGGCTCTATATCGACAAGAGCTTCCGGCCGCCGGAGGCCTACGCGCAATGGGCAAGCTCGACCATTCTGCGCGACACCTACCTGACCTTCGCGATGTGGACGGCGCTGATCTCCATCGCAATGTGGGCGATGGCGCTTGTTTTTGCGCTCTTGGGGACCACTTCCACGCTCGCCCGCGAGCAGGCGCCGCCTGCCGCCGCCTCCTCGGCCAGCCGGGCGGCGCATATGCCGGCCCCGGTCAGTACCAGCGTCACCGGGACATCGCCGCAGCGGGTGCCGGCGATCCGCTATCAGATCTTTCCCTGATTTCCCGGCGCTCTGCGTCGCGACCGGCGCGCCAGGGCCGAGCCAGCGGCGCCGCCGCAAACATCTCCACAATCCCGCCTTCTTGCAAATCATTCGCAAGAACTTGACAGCGCCCTGTATAGATGCGATCTGTATTGCGACTAGTTCGCAATAGCATGATCCGCGCATCCAGCGCCGTCGGAATTGAGGGTTGCACCTTATGCTCAAAAGCGGGTTTACACGCCGCAGCGCCATCGCCCTTGCGATCGCGAGCGGCTTGGCCCTTGCGCCGCTGTCGGCCCTCCCCGCTGTCGCGCAGCCGCAAAAAGACAAGCCGTTTCGCGTCGTCACCACCTTCACGGTGATCCAGGACATTGCCCAGAATGTCGCCGGCGACAAAGCCATCGTCGAATCGATCACCAAGCCCGGCGCGGAGATTCACGACTATCAGCCGACGCCACTCGATATCGTCCGCGCGCAGGCCGCCGACCTCGTGCTGTGGAACGGCTTCAATCTGGAACGCTGGTTCGAACGGTTTTTTGACAACGTGAAGGGCGTCCCGCTTGCCGTCGTGACCGAAGGCATCGAGCCGGTCGGCATCACCGAAGGCCCCTATGACGGGCGGCCCAATCCGCATGCCTGGATGTCGCCCCGCAACGCGCTCATCTATGTCGAGAATATCCGCAAGGCCTTGGTGAAGTTCGATCCGAAAAATGCCGACGCCTATAACCGCAACGCCGCGGCCTATTCCGAAAAGATCCGCGCGCTGGACGAGCCCCTGCGCAAGCGGCTGGCGGGCATCCCCGAACAGCAGCGCTGGCTGGTGACCAGCGAAGGCGCCTTCAGCTATCTCACCCGCGACTACAACATGCGCGAGGCCTATCTCTGGCCGATCAACGCCGACGAACAGGGCACGCCGAAGCAGGTGCGCCGCGTGATCGACCTGATCCGCAAGCACAAGATACCGGTGGTGTTCAGCGAAAGCACGATATCCGACCGGGCGGCGCGGCAGGTGGCGCGCGAAACCGGCGCCCGTTACGGCGGCGTGCTTTATGTGGACTCGCTGAGTGCAGAAGGCGGCCCGGTGCCGACCTACCTCGATCTCCTGAAAACGACCGTCGAAACCATCGCCAAAGGGTTCGGCAAATGAACGCGCCGTCGCCGGAGCTGAAGCTTGCGGCGGCCTTGCCGGGCGCCTCCATTTCCGTCCGCAATCTCAGCGTCACCTATCCGAACGGCTTCAACGCCGTGCGCGATGCGAGCTTCGATCTCGATCCGGGCACCATCTGCGCGCTGGTCGGCGTGAATGGCAGCGGGAAGTCCACCATCTTCAAAGCGATCATGGGTTTTGTGCGCCCCTCCGCGGGCGAGGTGCGCCTCTGCGGCCTGCCGGTGGACGAGGCGGTGCGGCGCAACCTCGTCGCCTATGTGCCGCAAAGCGAGGATGTGGACTGGAATTTCCCGGTTCTCGTCGAGACCGTCGTGATGATGGGCCGCTACGGCCACATGAATTTCCTGCGCATGCCCTCGCGCGCGGATCGCTACAAGGTCGACGAGGCGTTGGAGCGTGTAGGCATGAGCGCCTATCGTCACCGGCAGATCGGCGAATTGTCCGGCGGGCAGAAGAAGCGCGTGTTTCTGGCCCGCTCGCTGGCGCAGGAGGGGCGCATCATCCTGCTCGACGAGCCGTTCACGGGCGTCGATGTCAAAACGGAAACGGCCATCATCGGCTTGTTGCGCGAACTGCGCGCCTCCGGCCATCTGATGCTGGTGTCCACGCACAATCTCGGCAGCGTGCCGGATTTCTGCGACCGCGTGGTGCTGATCAACCGTACGGTTCTGGCGGCCGGTCCGACCGAGCAGGTCTTCACGCAGAAGAATCTGGAACGCGCCTTCGGTGGCGTCCTGCGCAACTTCCATCTCGGCGGTGACGCCCTGCATGACGACGACGATGCGCGCTCGGTCACGGTGCTGACCGACGACGAACGCCCGCTGGTTTTCTACGGCGACCGGCAGGAAAAGCGGAAGCTGCCGGATCCGAAATGAGCATCCGGTAATCCATGCCAGACATCCTGTCCGAATTTCTGGTGCCGTTCAGCTACAGCTACATGCTGCGGGCGATGTGGGTCTCCGCATTGGTGGGCGGTGTCTGCGCCTTCCTGTCGGCCTATCTGATGCTCAAGGGCTGGTCGCTGATGGGCGATGCATTGGCGCATTCGATCGTGCCTGGTGTCGCCGCCGCCTATATCATCGGCGTGCCCTTCGCGCTCGGCGCGTTCTTTGCCGGCATTCTCGCCTCGCTGTCCATGTATGCGATCAGGCTGAAGTCGCGGCTGCGCGAGGATGCCATTATCGGGCTGGTGTTCACCGCATTGTTTGCGCTCGGCCTGCTGATGGCATCGCTGTGGCCGACATCGGTATCCATCCAGACCATCGTGCTCGGCAACATTCTGGCGATCTCCGACGAGGACGTCGTGCAGGTGGTGATCATCGCTGTGGTGTCGCTCGCGGTGCTGGCGCTGATCTGGAAAGACCTGATGGTGACCTTCTTCGACGAAAGCCACGCCCGCAGCATCGGTATCCGCACCACGCTTCTGAAAGGCGTGTTCTTCACGCTGCTCAGCGCCTGCACGGTGGCCGCCCTGCAGACCGTCGGCGCCTGTCTTGTCATCGCCATGGTGGTGACGCCGGGCGCCACCGCCTATCTCCTGACCGACCGGTTCGGCCGCCTGATCCTGATCAGCATGGCGCTCGGCATCTCG